>JBBSLM010000309.1:0-3347 GCA_038255245.1 Sphingomonadales bacterium | reverse complement strand
CAGGTGCTCCGCAAACCATTCAAGGTCGACGACCTGGCCGGCGCGGTGCGCGGTGCGTTGGCCCAGCCGGAACCCGAGGCCGAACCCGAGCCCGTCCAGTAAACGGGACTGGGTCCGGCCCGCGCGGTCTCAGGCCTTGCCCGCGCGCAACTCGTCGCGGATTTCGCGGAGCAAGGCGATGTCCGCCGGCTCGGCCGCAGCCGGGACGTCCTTGTTCGGCATCGCCTTCGCGATTGCGCGCACCATCAGATAGATGATGAAGCCGACGATCAGGAAGTTGATCGCCGCCGAGATCAGCGTGCCATAGCCGATCATCGCCACGCCCTCCGTCTTCAGCCGGGCATAGTCGGTGGGATCGATGCCAGGGGGCACCGCGCCGAGCAGGATGAAGCGGTTGGCGAAGTCCAGGCCGCCGAACAGCCAGCCGATCAAGGGCATGATCACGTCCTCGGTCAGCGAGGTGACGATCTTGGTAAAGGCCGCGCCGATGATCACCGCGACCGCCAGGTCGATCACGTTGCCGCGCATGATGAACGCCTTGAACCCAGAAACCATCTGCCCCTCCCTGTTGCCGCCCTCAATCGAACGGCCTAATCGACGATGCTTCTTTTCTACGCGAGGGATCGCCCATGTCACGCGTTCGAATGCTGGCCCTGTTTGCCCCGGTGCTGCTGATGCTCAGCGCCTGCGGGATCAATTCCATTCCCACTGCGGAGGAGGCCGCCAAGGCCGCCTGGGCGAACGTCCAGACCGATTTGCAGCGGCGCAACGATCTGATCGGAAATCTGGTCGAAACGGTGCGCGGCTTCGCTACCCAGGAACGCGAGGTGCTGACCCAGGTGACCGAGGCGCGGGCCAATGCGCAACGGGTGCAGGTGACGCAGGAGCAACTCAACGATCCGGCCGCGATGGCTCGGCTGGCCGAGGCGCAGAACCGCATCAACGTAACCTTGCAGCGGTTGCAGGAAGCCTATCCGGAGTTGCGCAGCCAGGAGAATTTCCAGACCCTGATGGTGCAGCTGGAAGGCACCGAGAACCGCATTGCCCGCGCCCGCGAGCGCTACAACGAAGCGGTGCAGGAATATAACACCACGATCCGCACCTTCCCGGCGGTGATCGGCGCGCGGGTGATCTACGGCTCGCAGCCGATGACGCCGTTCGAGGCCGCCCCGGGGGCCGAAGTAGCGCCGACGGTGAATTTCAGCCGGTGAACCTGCTTTTCCGCGCGGGCGTTGTGCAGCTTCGCGCGATTTTGGCGCTGTTGCTGGCGCTAACCGCGCTCCCTGCCGCGGCCCAGGACCTGCCGGCTTTGAGCGGGCGGGTGGTGGATCAGGCTGAATTGCTACCGCCGGACGTCGAGGCGGCGGTCACGGCAAAACTGGAGGCGCTGGAGCGCGACACGGCGCGGCAATTGGTCGTCGTCACCGTGCCGAGCCTGCAGGATTATAGCATCGAGGATTTCGGCTTCGCACTCGGCGAGGCATGGAAGATTGGCAATGCGCAGGCCGACAATGGCGCGATCTTCCTGATCGCGCCCAATGAGCGGCGCGTGCGGATCGAGGTCGGCGACGGGGTCGAAGCGATCCTGCCCGACGCGATGGCCTGGATCATCATCCGCGACCGGGTGACGCCCAAATTCCGGGCCGGCGACATGCCCGGCGGGATCAGCGACGGCGTCGATGGCATAGTCGAGCAATTGAGCGCGCCTCTGGAAGTGGCGGAGGAGCGGGCGAAGGCGGCGGCCGCAGAGCAGCGCGGCAGCCAGCAAAGCGGCAATGCCAGCTGGGTGGGGCCATTGGTGGCGTTCGGGATGATCTTCCTGTTCTTCATCCTGCCGGCCCTGTTCGGCGGCAAGGCGCGGCGCCGCGCCTATCGCCGTGGCGGCGGCGGGCTCGGCCAGGTCGTGCTGTGGAGCATGATCGACGCCGCGATCCAATCGTCCAATCGCGGCGGAAGCCGGAGCGGCGGCTGGGGTGGCGGTTCCTGGGGCGGCGGCGGCTTCGGCGGCGGGGGAGGCGGCGGCTTTTCGGGCGGCGGCGGCTCGTTCGGAGGCGGCGGTGCGTCGGGGAGTTGGTGATATGGCGTTGATGAGCGAAGCGGACCATCAGTTGGTCAGCGAGGCGGTCGCCGCGGCGGAGGCGGGGACGTCGGGCGAAATCGTCACGCTCGTGGCGGCGCAATCCGATTCCTATCGCGACGTCGCGCTTCACTATGCCGCGCTGGCGATGCTCGCGGTGCCGGTGAAGCTGGCCCTGCTGCCGGCAAGCTGGATCGATTGGTGGACGGGGCTCCTACTTGGCTGGAACGGGGAATGGACGCGGGGCAGCATCATGCTCGGCCTGATCGTGGCGATGGCGCTGGCCTTCCTGGTCGTCCGTCTCGCGCTTGGCTGGGCGCCTTTGCTCAACGCGCTGACGCCCGGCTTCATCAAGACGGCGCGGGTGCGCGCCCGGGCGATCGCCCATTTCCGCTCGGCCTGCGAAGGCCGGACGACGGGACGGACCGGCATCCTCATCTACGTATCGCTGGCCGAACATCGCGCCGAGATCGTCGCGGAGCAGGCGATCACGACGAAAGTCGACCCCGAAGTCTGGGGCGCGGCGATGGCGGCGATGGTGGACGAGGTGAAGCAGGGGCGGATCGGCCACGGCATGGCGCTGGCGGTCGGCCATGTCGGCGGCGTGCTGGCCGAGCAGCTGCCGCGCAGTGCCGGCGACGTGAACGAATTGCCGGACCGGGTGGTGGAGCTTTGAGCAAGGACGCGCTGCCGCCCGAGGAAGTGATGTGGGAGGGCCGCTTCATTGCCGCCAAGCGCCGCGGCAAATGGGAATATGTCAGCCGCACGCGCGGCATCGGCGCGGCGGTGATCCTGGCGGTGCATGACGGCGCGGTGATCCTGGTCGAGCAATATCGCGTGCCGCTGGGCGGGATGTGCCTGGAGCTTCCCGCCGGCCTGATCGGCGACGATGGCGAAGACGAAGCGGCGGAGGCGGCCGCGATTCGCGAGCTGGAGGAGGAGACCGGCTGGCGCTCCGGGCGGATGGTCGATCTGGGGCGCTATTATTCGTCGCCAGGAATGGCGTCCGAAGCGTTCACCTTGCTGCGGGCGGAGGAACTGACGCGCGTCGGGCCCGGCGGCGGGATCGAGGGGGAGGACATCATCGTCCACCATGTCCCGCTGGCCGACGCGCCTGGCTTCATCGCCAGCAAGCGAAAAGAGGGCTGCGCGATCGACGTGCGGCTGTTGCTGCTGCTGGGCGGCGGGATGATCTAAATCCTCCCCTGCATTTGCAGGGGAGGGGGACCATGCACAGCATGGTGGAGGGGCGCGAGCGTTAGCGAGCGTT
>JBBSLM010000308.1:0-3390 GCA_038255245.1 Sphingomonadales bacterium | reverse complement strand
GCCGTCGGGCAGCGGCAAATCCACTTTGCTGCGCATCATCGCCGGGCTCGAAACGCTCGACGACGGGGAGGTGCTGCTGGACGGGCGGCGGATCGATCCGCTGCCGCCGGGCGACCGCGGCGTCGCCATGGTGTTCCAGGCATACGCGCTTTATCCGCACATGACTGTCCGCGAGAATATGGCGTTCGGCCTCAAGAACGCGAAGGTGCCCAAGGCGGAGATCGCCCGGCGCGTGGCCGATGCGGCGCGGGTGCTCGAGATCGAAAGCCAGCTCGACAAGAAACCGGCGCAAATGTCCGGCGGGCAACGCCAGCGGGTCGCGATCGGCCGCGCGCTCGTCAAGCAGCCCAAGCTGTTCCTGCTCGACGAGCCGCTCTCCAATCTCGACGCGGCGCTGCGGCTGCGCACCCGGGTCGAACTCGCCCAGTTGCGCAGCCGTGTCGATGCGCCGGTGATCATGGTGACCCACGACCAGGCGGAAGCGATGACGCTGTCCGATCGCATCGTCGTCATCAACGACAATCGCATCCAGCAGGTCGGCCCCCCGATGGAGATTTACAGCCGCCCGGCCAACACCTTCGTCGCCCGCTTCGTCGGCTCCCCGGCGATGAACCTGCTGCCCGCGACCTTGGCGGAAGGAAGCTCGGACTTTGCGTCGGTCCGTCTCGGGGCCGGCAATCTGGTGGAGACTCGCGTGCCCCGCGACGGCTTGCCTGCCGACGGCCTGCAATTGGGTTTGCGCCCCGAGAGCGTGCGCGTTGTCGCGCTGGAGGACGCGACGGTGATCGGCACCGTCGAGCTGGTGGAGCGGCTGGGCGAGCGCACCCTGGTCTATGGCAAACTGTCGGACGGGCAGGCGATCACCGCCGAGGACAGGGGGGGCAGCAAAATCCGCATCGGCGACCCGGCCGGCTTCCGGATCCAGGGCAAGTCCGCCCATCTGTTCGCGCCCGACGGCACCGCCCATCATGCGCAGGTCGCGGCGTGACGACGCGCGGGAGGCTCGGCGGCTTTGCCTTCGTCGCGCCCTTCCTGCTCGTCTACCTCGCCATCCTGATCTATCCCTTGCTCAGCGGCATCGCGCTCAGCTTCCAGCGCGTCGACATTTTCGGCGACGGCGAATTCACCGGCCTCGAAAATTACGGTCGGCTCGCCGCCGATCCGATCTTCCTCGCGTCGGTCGGCAACACCTTGCTGCTGGCGCTGATGATCGTGCCGATCCTGACCGTGATCGCCTTGCTGCTCGCCGTGGCATTGAACCGCGCGACCAAGGGCGCGGCGATCTTTCGCGGCATCTTCTTTTCTTCCTCCGTGCTGTCGGTGACGATCGTCACCTTGATCTGGCGCTTCGTACTCGCGCCCGATTCCGGCCTGCTGGGCGAAGTCGCCAGGGGCCTCGGCGTCGAACCCTTGCCCTTTCTCAGCCATCCGCAGCTGGCGCTCTGGGCGCTTGCCATCACCACCATCTGGTGGTCGATCGGCCTGCCGATGATGCTCTTCCTCGCCGGCCTGCAGCAGATCCCGCAGGACATGTACGAGGCGGCCGCGCTCGATCGCGCCAGCAAGTGGACGATCTTCTGGCGCATCACTTTGCCGTCGCTCAAGCGCACGACCATCCTGGTCATCATGCTCCAGACCGCCTCGCAGCTACAGCTGTTCGGCCAGGCCCAATTGCTGACCGCCGGCGGGCCGAGCGGCGCATCGCGGACGATGGTGCTCCACATTTTCGAGACCGCATTCGGCCGCTGGGAATTGGGTTATGCGGCGGCGGCGGCGGAGATGCTGTTCCTGCTGATCGTGATGGTGACGCTCACCCAATATTGGCTGACCAGCCGCGGCGAGGAGCGGGTGCGTGGACGGTAAGGCGGTCGGCGCCGCGCCGATCGCGGCGGAGCTGGCGAAGCCGCCCCGCAAGCGGCGGCGCGCGGGCGGCGGCAAGCGCATGTCGATGCCGGTGCTGATCGCCCTGATCCTCGCCGCGATCGTCATGCTGGCGCCGTTGATCTGGACCCTTTTGCTGTCGCTGAAGGCCAATCAGGCGCTGGTCGGCAATAGCGGCGCCGCGTTCAGCGGGCCTTATACGCTGGAAAATTACGTCGCGATCCTGAACGGCGACCAGGTCTTCCGCTGGCTGCTGAACAGCCTGATCGTCTCGACCGGAACGACGCTTGGCGTGCTCATCCTGTGCAGCCTCGCCGGTTACGGCTTCGCCCGGCTCGACTTCCCGTTCCGCCGCACGCTCTTCATCTTCGTCCTGCTCGGCCTCGCCATCCCGGAGCAGGCGGTGATCCTGCCGCAGCATCAATTGTTCGCCACGCTCGGCCTGCACAATAGCTATCCCGGCCTGATCCTGCCGGGCCTGGCCGGTTCGTTCGGCGTCTTCTTCATGACCCAATATTTTCGCGCGATCCCGAAAGAGCTGGACGAGGCGGCGATGCTGGACGGGGCCTCGCGCTTCCGCGTCTTTTGGAAAGTGCTGCTGCCGCTGACGCTGCCGGCGCAGGCGACGCTCGGCGTGTTCACCTTCCTCGGCAGCTGGAATTCCTATTGGTGGCCGCTCATCTCCGCGACCAAGAGCGACATGTATACGCTCACCGTCGGCTTGGCTTCGGCACAGATGAATTATGCGCAGACCAGCGGGCTTGGCTTCCTGATGGCGCAGGCGGTGTTCGCATCGATCCCGATCTTCATCGTCTACATCCTGTTCCAGAAGCACATCGTCCAGGCGATGGGCGGGACGGCCGCCCGCTGATGCGCCATTTCACAATCCTGCTGACCCTCTTCCTCGCGGCGAGTTGTGGCCAAAGGGAAGAGCAGGCGACCATCTATCTGCAGCGCTTCTTCGGCGAATGCGGCGCGGTCCATGGCGGCCAGACCGACATCGCCGCGGCGGAGGATGAATGCGGGATCATCACAAGGATGATCAACCGCTTCAACGCCGACAATCCGGATGTGCAGGTGACCAGCAATGTCGTCGCCTGGCCCGGCTATCCGCAGCTGACCGCGCAGATGGCCGCGCGCGATCCGCCCGACATCGTCACCATGCACAGCGGCGTGATCTCCGATTACGCGTCGAAGGGCCTGCTGGAGCCGGTCGAGCCCTATTTGCGCGAAGCGGGCATCGATCCGGCCAGCTTCACCGACGCCAGCCGCCGCGCCGTAACGATCGACAATCGCATTCTTGGCCTGCCGTTCGACACCCATGGCGGCCTGTTTCACGTCAACACCCGGCTGTTCGAACAGGCGGGCCTGATGCGCGACGGCCGTCCGGTCCTGCCGACCTCCGCCGAGGAATTGCTCGTCCACGCCCGCCAGTTCAAGGCGCGCACCGGCAAGCCCTATCTGATCCAGAGCCTGGTCGCCGATCCGGCCTATCAGGCGCGCAACATC
>JBBSLM010000307.1:0-3392 GCA_038255245.1 Sphingomonadales bacterium | reverse complement strand
CCGGCTTATTGCGACGCCTGCTTCACCGGCGCCTATCCGACGACGCTGACCGATCAGGAAGATGCGGAACGCAAGCATCAGCTCCAGCTCGCGGCGCGCGAGTTCGCTTGAGCTTTGCGGGCATTTCGCCCAACCGCGCCCCATGACTGAACAGACTTTGCATGGCCGCATCGCCCTCGTCACCGGGGCCAGCCGCGGCATTGGCGCGGCGACAGCGGAAAAGCTGGCGGCGGCCGGCGCGCACGTGATCCTCACCGCGCGGACGGCGGACGCGCTCGAGGCGGTCGAGGAAGCGATCCACGCGGCCGGCGGCACGGCGACGATCGCGCCGATGGATTTGACCGAGACCGACTCGGTCGCGAAACTGGCCGCGGCGGTGTCGGAGCGCTGGGGCAAGCTCGACCTGCTGGTGCTCAACGCCGCGATGCTCGGCACGCTCACGCCGGTCCATTCGATCGATGTGAAGGAATTCTCGAAGCTGCTGACCCTGAACCTGCTCGCCCCCCAGGCGCTGATCGCGGCGTTCGACCCGCTGCTGCGGCAGAGCGATGCCGGGCGCGTCGTGGCGGTGACGTCGAGCGTCGGCGCGAAGCCCCGGGCCTATTGGGGCGCCTACGGCGCGTCCAAGGCGGCGCTGGAAACAATCGTCCTGGCCTATGGCGACGAAGTGGCGCGGCTGACCCCGATCCGCGTCGCCATCCTCGATCCCGGCGCGACCGCGACGGTGATGCGGGTCCGCGCTTTCCCGGGGGAAGATCCGGCGACGCTGAAGCAGCCGAGCGTGGTGGGTGAGGCCATTGCCGACTTGCTGGCAAGCGATTTCGAGACCGGGCGCCGGCTCGAACTGGGCCGCTAGCCCCGCATCTCCCGCGCCGCCGCCAGCGCCCGCTCGCGGCCTTCCTTGTGGCCGATGATCTTGGCCGGATAGCCCTTCACCGCGAGGCCTGCCGCTTCCGGGTCGTGGATCGCCGGGTCAGGCAGGTCCGCAAGTTCCGGCACCCAGCGGCGAATATAGCCGCCCGCGTCGAACTTTTCCGATTGGCTCAGCGGCGCCATGATGCGGACGAACATGTTGGCATCGACGCCCGTGCCCGCGACCCATTGCCAGTTGACGCTGTTGTTGCCGTAATCGGCATCGACCAGGCAGTCCCAGTACCAGTCATAGCCCGCGCGCCAGTCGATCAGCAGATGCTTGGTCAGGAAACTCGCCGTGATCATCCGCACGCGATTGTGCATCCAGCCCGTCGCCCAAAGCTGGCGCATGCCCGCGTCGACGATCGGATAGCCGGTCTCGCCGCGCTGCCAGGCGCGCAAGTCCACGGTAGCCTCGCGGCCAGATCGCCATGCCAGCCGGTCGAAAGCGGCCCGGCCATTTACGCCGCCATAATCGGGCAAGGCGGTGATCACCCCCGCGGAGAAATCGCGCCAAGCCAGCTCCTTGCGGAATTTGTCCGCTTGCGCGTGGCCGTCGAGCGCGTGCCAGACCGTAGCGGGGGAGATTTCGCCCATGTGCAGGTGCGGCGACAGGCGGGAGGTGCCCTCTTCCCCGGGCAGATTGCGACGGGCTTCGTAGTGGCCGACCTCTGGCGCAAAATCTTCCGCCCGCTCAAGCGCCGCGGCCTCCCCCGGCGACCACTCGTCGCCGAAGCCCTTTGCCCAATCCGGCTTTGTCGGCAGCAAGTCCCAACTGCCAAGGGCATCGGACTTAGGCCATTTCACCGGCGCCGGGATCGAGCGCGGGGCGGGCACGGGCTGGGGCGGCGGGACTTGCTCCTGCAGCGCGCGCCAGAAGGCGGAATAGACTTTGAACGGCGTCCCTGCCCCGGTCCGCACGTCGCGGACAGGGGCGAGTGTGTTGGCGTCATGAAGGCACAGGCGCACGCCCAGCCCCTCCTCCGCCTTGCGCCACCACGGCTCATAATGACGGTTGGCGTGGATCACCTCCGCTCCCGTCTCCGTCATTAGCTCGGCCAGTACCCGATCGGCCCGTCCCCGCCGCAGGATTAGCCGTGAGCCCTTTTCCCGCAGGCTTGCATCAAGGCGCCCAAGCGAATGACGCAGCCACCAACGTTGCGCCGCCCCGATCCGGTAGCGCGCGGGCGGCGTCTCGTCGTCGAGGATGTAGACCGGGATGACCAGCCCAGCCTCGGCGGCCGCGACCAGCGCGGGTTGATCGGCCAGGCGGAGGTCCTGACGGAACCAGAGGAGAACGGTCCCGCTCAACTCTCAAAACCCGTTCGGGCTGAGCCTGTCGAAGTCATCTTCTTTTTCTTGCAGTCCACGATCAGATGACGTGCGGTTCCTTTTCGACCTGCCAGGTCTGGCCCTTGGCGACCAGCTTCTGGAGGTCGGGAACCTTGCCTTCGCTCAGCGCCCGGCTTTGCTCGACGATCGCGCTTTCGAAGGTCGGGGCTGGATCCTCGTAGAGCACGCCGAGTGCCACCGGCCATTCGCCGCCCAGGGGCATTTCCACCAGCATGTGGGCGACGCCACGATTGTGGAGCTCGTGGACGATCACGTCCGCAGCTTGCCAGTTGCCGTCAACCACATCCACGACCTTCAGGCAGAGCCGCTCGCGGTCGAGCGTTATGCCCTTGGTGCCGCCTTCGAAGAGCATTGGCTGCCCGGCCTCCAGCCAGAGCTGGCGGCCACTATTCTGCTTGGCGGTGAACGGCGCGAAGACGTCGTCATTATAGACGATGCAATTCTGATAGATCTCCACGAAGCTCGCACCCTTGTGACCATGCGCGGCCTTCAACACCGCCGGCAGATTCTTGTGCACGTCGATGCCGCGGGCGACGAAGCGGGCGCCGGAGCCGAGCGCGAAGGCGCTGGGGCTGACCGGGCGATCGACCGAGCCGAACGGGGTCGAGGGCGAGCGCGTACCGACGCGGCTCGTCGGGCTATACTGGCCCTTCGTTAGGCCATAGATTTCATTATTAAACAGAAGGATTTGGCAGTCGAGATTGCGACGCAAGATGTGCATCGTGTGGTTGCCGCCGATGCTGAGCGCGTCGCCGTCGCCGGTGATGATCCACACATCGAGTTCGGGATTGGCAAGCTTCACCCCGGTGGCGAAACTCGGCGCGCGGCCGTGAATGGTGTGGAAGCCGTAGGTCTCCATATAATATGGGAAGCGGCTGGAGCAGCCGATGCCGGAGACGAACACCGTCTTGGCCGGATCGACGCCCAGTTCCGGCAGCGTGCGCTGCACCGCCTTCAGCACGGCATAGTCGCCGCAGCCGGGGCACCAGCGCACTTCCTGGTCGGTGGCGAAATCCTTCGCGGTCAGCTTGACCATTTCGGTCATTCGTTCAGCCTCTCAAATTCCAGATGATGTAGACGACGATGATCAGCATCAGCGCCAGCACGAATGCGTTGGGCGGCTTCAT
>JBBSLM010000306.1:0-3403 GCA_038255245.1 Sphingomonadales bacterium | reverse complement strand
AGGCGGTCGCCCTTTCGCTTCTGCCGCACATACGCGCCGGGGGTCATGCCGGTGAACCGCCGAAACTCCCGGATGGCATGACTGTCGTCGGCATATTCCAGCTCATCCGCATCGGCGCTGAGCGGGTGGCGGGCTTCCAGCTGCCGGCCGAAGCGCAGCAGGCTGAGCAGCGTCTTCGGTCCGATCCCATAGTCCGCGACGAACTTCTGGTGCAGCCGGCGCGGACCGATATCCAGATACTCGCCGAGTCGGTCGACACTGCGGATGCGGCCATCACGGACGAGTCGCCCGGCGCGCGCCATGCGGTCGATGTCCGGCAAGGCGCAGCGGGCGCGGATCGTTGCCAGGACGAGTGAGCGGCGCGCTTCGAATGTCGGCAGGGCGGCAAGTTGCTCGTGCAGGAAAAGGGCGCTGCGGCCCCACAGGTCGGCGAGCGGAATCTCCCGGTGCCACGCTTCGGCAAACGGCACGCCGAGCATGCGGCGGCAGCCCAGCGGTGTCATTTGAACAAGAAACCAGTCGATCCGTGGCCCCGCCGACTGAAGGTAGCTGCTCAAACGCGGGCCGAGCAGGACGGCAGGCGCGAGCGGCCGCATTCGTTCACTCGAACCGTCGGCCACCTGAAACGGATCGCCGAAATGAAAGATCAGCTCCGCCCGCGCTGTCGGGAAAACTTGAAAGCTGGCGTATGGCGCGAGCGCGGAGCGCCCCGCGAACGCCTCGACCAGCGGCGCGACATCGACGGGCGGGGCCGACCGGCTGATCTGGTCGCGGGGCTTATCCACGGCTTTGCCTAGGATCGCCTTCCGATTCGTACAATCCCGGCGGCTAGGGGCACGCTATGGATAGGCAGCATTTGGCGTGGAGGGGGCGAATGAGGCGAGTGAGACTGGCGATCGCGGCATTGTTGAGCGGGTTCCCGTTATCGCTCGCCGCGCAACCGGCCGCTGCGCCGACGCCTGCCGCCGACGCCGCGCGCTACCGGTTCGATCTGGAACGAAACTTCTTCCCGACGCCCGCGGCGGAAGTCGCGGGCCGGGTCGAGGTCGAGCGTGGCTCCACGGCGCTGACGGCATTGGCCAGGAGCATCGAGGCGCCCGGCGATTTGCTCGTGGCGCTGGAGGCGGACGACCGGTTGCAGCGGCTGTTCCGGCGACACGATCTCTACTTGTTCCTCCGCTACGCCACCGACATCCGCCGCGAGGCGGACATGCAGGCATCCGATGCGATGCGCGGTCAGGTTCGGGCGGCCCGCCAAGCGCTGCGCCGGGCGATCATCGCCCGTGACGATGCGTGGTTGCGCACTGCCTCGGCAGTCGAGCCGCGCCTCGGCCGTTATGCTTTCTTCATCGACACGGTCCGCCGCGATGCCGGACACCTGCTCAGCGCGGAGCAACAGGAAGTCGTCTCCGCGCTCGAACCATTTCTCGGCGCGCGCGATTATCCTCGTCTCGCCAACGGCCTGAGGTTCGGCAACGTGACGGTTGGCGATCGGACCCTCAATGGCGGTCAAGACGAAGCGGAAATCCAGGCGAACCCTTCGCCCGCGATCCGTCGCGAGGGCTTTCGCGCGCTGCTCGCCGGCTATGCGGAGCGACGCGACCAATTCGCCGCCATGCTGATCCGTGTTGTCGAGAGCGGCGACGCGCTCGCTCGCCTGCGCGGCCACGAATCTGCCCGGACACAGGCAATGTGGGAGGCGTGGGTCACACCCGCCGGTTACGAAGCGTTGCTGGCCGAAGTCGCCCGGCACGGCGCGCTCTACAAGGATTGGCAGCGCCGTTCGGATGCGCCTTTGTCGTCCATCCAGCGCTGGACGCCAGCGCAAGCCGCAAGCGCGATCGTCGCATCTTCGGCCGCCCTCGGCCCCGATTACCAGCGCGAGTTCGCCGCTTTGCTGGATCCCGTCAACGGCCGGGCCGATCTCGGCGCCGGCGAGCACCGGTTGCCGGCGACCGGGACGGCGAGCGTCTACCCCATCGGTACCAGCGCGATCTACATGCGCGGCTACACTGGCACCTTGCTCGACCTGATCGTGCTTGCCCACGAGGGAGGCCATGCGGTCCAGGCGCAGCTGATGTTCCGCGCCGGCGTGCCCTTCGCCTACGCCGCCGGACCCGGCTACTTCACGGAAAGCTTCGGCCGCTTCCAGGAATTGCTGCTGCTCGACCATTTGTACCGCGCCGCGCGCGAACCGGGGGCACGAGGCCGGGCGCGCGATGCCTTGGCCGCACGCTTGCTGGCCGTCTTTGCCAGCGCCGAGGAAGCAGCCGTGGAACTCGCTATTCACCAGCGCGTCGGCGCGAGCCGTGCGCGCACTGCGGACGATCTCGACGCGGCCACAGCCGAAGCGGGCGGGCCATATTCGGTGGAATATGAGCGCGCGCCGGAAAGGCGTGGCCTGTGGATGTTGTCCGAAGGCTATTTCATGGCACCGATGCAGGAATTGAACGACGCCTATGCGAGCCTGCTTGCGGTTCGTTATTTCCAGCTCCACCGGCGCGATCCGCGGCGCTTCCGCACAAATTATCTGGCTTTGCTGTCCGGCGGTTATGATGGGGCGCCGGTCGATTTGCTCCGCCGCCACCTTGGGATCGACATGGCCTCGCCCGGTTTCGTCGCCGATACCATGGCCGGACTAAGAGCCGAGATCGACTCGCTGTATCGCTAAATCGCTGGGAGCCGCGCTTGATTCCCGAGCGCCACCGCCGTAAGGGCGCACCCTCCGGCGGGCCACTCGGCCCCTTCGTCTAATGGTTAGGACACCGCCCTTTCACGGCGGCGATACGGGTTCGAATCCCGTAGGGGTCACCACCCGCCGGCAACTTCCCCAGGATCAGCGTGGCTTGCCGCCGCCGCCAGGCTTCCCGCCACCCGGCTTGCGCGGCGGACGCCCGCTGCCGCCGCCGCCGTCACGCGGGCCACGCTCGCCGGTGGGGCGACGCGCGGGCGGGCGACCATGCGGCCCGCGTGACGGCACGCGGTCACGCGGCGGGCTTGTCGGCCGGGCCGGCGGCGCACTGCCGCTCGCGACATTATAGCCCTCCTTCAGCAGGCGCGTGAACGCGGCGCGGACGCTGGTCTCGATCGCCTTGCGGACGCCCTCGGGCAGATCGGCAAAGGTGGTGTTGGCGTGGATCGCACCCAGATCGCGCAGCATAGTGTTGGGCAGATTGCCGGCACCAGCCTTCAGCGCGCCGATCGCATCGATCACCGCCGCATAGATCACGTCCTGCATCACGTCGGTCGCCGACCGGGTCATCATTCAAACCTTTGCTTTGGAAAGCCCGCTCATAGCCGCGCGCGGCGACCGGGCGCTAGAGGGCCATCGCCTCGGCCAGCAGTTCATAGGAACGCAACCGCGCCCGGTGATCAAAAATCTGGCTGGTGATCATCAATTCGT
>JBBSLM010000305.1:0-3408 GCA_038255245.1 Sphingomonadales bacterium | reverse complement strand
GGACGTCTGGTCCCCGCCCGGCGCGGACGTCGTGGCAGCACAGGAAGACAGGATTGTCGCGGCTGCCAGGGCAGTCCAGGACAAAACGACGCGCTGACGGGCGCCCTGAATCCATCCGGACAACATGCTGAAAGCCCCCCGCGATTTGCCTGCTTATGATGCTATACAGGAGACGACTTGGCGCAACAAGGCGATTGTCCAAGTCAATTTCAATGAACTGCATCCAAACTGGTGCTAATACTTGAGACTCTTGTTGTTGGTAGCTTTGTCGTTCGCATCGGCCGGGAACCGCCAATCAGCCCGAGAGTCACGAAACCCCGCGCGATTCCGTGTGACATTCGTGAATTTCGTGACTCTCGCGACATTCTCGCAGCGGCGAGCTAGAGCATCGCCATGACCGACGATTTCTACCGCATCCGCCGCTTGCCCCCCTACGTCTTCGCCGAAGTGAACGCGCAGAAGGCGGCGGCCCGCGCGCGCGGCGAGGATGTGATCGATCTGGGCATGGGCAATCCCGACGGCGCGCCGCCCGCGCACGCGATCGACAAGCTCGCCGAGGTCGCCCGCAACCCGCGCGCGCATCGCTATTCGGCGTCAAAGGGCATATCCGGGCTCCGGCGGGCGCAGGCCGATTATTATCGCCGCCGCTTCGACGTCGAGGTGGATCCGGACAGCGAAGTGATCGTCACTCTGGGATCGAAGGAAGGCCTCGCCAACCTCGCCCAGGCGATCACCGCGCCCGGCGATGTCGTGCTCGCGCCGGACCCATCCTACCCGATCCATCAATTCGGCTTCATCATCGCCGGCGCCTCGATCCGCTCCATCCCCGCCGCGCCGGGGCCGGAATTCTTCGAGGTGCTGGAACGCGCCGTCCGCTTCACGGTGCCGAAGCCCAAGGTGCTGGTGATCGGCTATCCGTCCAACCCCACCGCCTATGTCGCCGATCTGGCCTTCTACGCGCAGGTCGTCGGCTTCGCCCGCGAGCACGGCCTGTGGGTGATCAGCGACCTGGCCTATGCCGAAATCTACTTCGGCGACGAGCCGACGCCCTCGATCCTGGAGGTGCCGGGCGCGCGCGACGTCGCGGTCGAGTTCACGAGCATGTCGAAAACCTACACCATGCCCGGCTGGCGGATCGGCTTCGCGGTCGGGAATCGCGAACTGATCGGCGCGCTGACCCGGGTGAAATCCTATCTCGATTACGGCGCCTTCACGCCTGTGCAGGCAGCGGCGACGGCGGCGCTCAACGGCCCGCAGGACATTATCGAGGCGAACCGCAAGCTGTATAAATCCCGCCGCGACGTGCTGGTCGATTGTTTCGGCCGCGCCGGCTGGGAAATCACGCCGCCCGCCGCCAGCATGTTCGCCTGGACGCCCATCCCCGAACAATTTCGCGCGCTTGGCTCGCTCGAATTCACCAAGCGGCTGCTGGCCGAAGCGGGCGTCGCGGTCAGCCCCGGCGTCGGCTTCGGCGAAGCGGGCGAAGGCTATGTCCGCATCGCCCTGGTCGAGAACGAACAACGCATCCGCCAGGCCGCCCGGGGCGTGAAGCGGTTTCTGGAGCGGAGCCCGTGAACCTGCGTCAGTCTAGCCGGCGAGGTTCAAAGACCGGCGTAGGCCTGCGTGTCCGCGTCGCTCGCCCACTCCTGGAAAGTCGCCGTAGGATCGTCGGCCGCGGGGCTGGCCCGAGTCAGGATCGCGCGGTCGCCGTCTAGTCGATAAGCGATCCGGTTGCCCGCCTTCAGCCCGAGGGCGCGTCGAACGGATGCCGGGATTGTGGTTCGCCCATTGGCAGTGACGCGGCTCCTGACCATTCCGCCAAGCTGATCCCATTCACCACCCGCGTCAACGGCCCCGCCTCGACTTTGCGGCGTCGCCTGCCTATCGCCGCGCCGAAGCTGACAAGGAAGAGACAGACGACATGAGCGAAAACGCGCTGGATCGCGTGCTGGTCCTGGAAATGGTGCGGGTCACCGAAGCGGCGGCGGTGGCCGCGTCCAAGCTGATCGGCCGGGGCGACGAGAAAGCGGCGGATCATGCCGCGGTCGAAGCGATGCGCGCGGCGCTCAACAATCTGCCGATCGACGGTACGGTGGTGATCGGCGAAGGCGAGCGCGACGAAGCGCCGATGCTCTTCATCGGCGAGAAGGTGGGTTCGGCGCAGGACGGTGGACCGCGCATCGACATCGCATTGGATCCGCTGGAGGGCACGACGATCACCGCCAAGGCCGGCCCGAACGCCCTCGCCGTGCTGGCGATCGCCGAGGAAGGCCATCTGCTGAACGCGCCCGATGTCTATATGGACAAGCTCGCGGTCGGCCCCGGCTATCCCGAAGGCGTGATCGATCTGGCGAAGAGCGTCACCGACAATATCAAGGCGATCGCCGCCGCCAAGGGCGTGCAGCCGAACGAGATCATCGCCTGCGTCCTCGACCGGCCGCGCCACGCCAATCTCATTGCGGAGCTGCGTGGCCTCGGCTGCGGCGTCCACCTGATCCCCGACGGCGACGTCGCGGGCGTGATCGCGGTGACCAATCCCGACACCAATATCGACGTCTATATGGGTTCGGGCGGCGCGCCCGAGGGTGTGCTGGCCGCAGCCGCGCTGCGCTGCGTCGGCGGGCAATTCCAGGGCCGCCTGCTGTTCCGCAACAATGACGAGCGCGCCCGCGCCGCCAAATGGGGCGTCGAGGATCTCGACCGCATCTACAAGCTCGAGGAACTGGCCAAAGGCGACGTGATCTTCGCCGCGACCGGCGTCACCGACGGCAGCCTGCTGGAAGGCGTGAAGCGCCGCGGCGACGTGGTCACCACCGAAAGCGTGGTGATGCGCGCCTCGACCCGCACCGTCCGCCGGATCAAGGGCGAGCATCGCCGCGCCCCGGGGGGCATCGGCACGCTGTGATTGCATCTGCGCTGGGGCCTAACCTATGTTGGGGCACCAGCAGATCGGGAGGGTGAAATGGCGCACAAATTCGTGATCAAGAAGACGGCCGGCGGCGAATATCGGGCCTATTTCAACTACAATGCCGAAAAAGTCTTCTGGACCGAAACCTACAAGAGCAAAGCCAGCGCCCAGAACGCGATCGACTCGATCAAGAAGAACGGCCCCGGCGCCGAGGTGGTCGAGGAGGACTGAACCACCTCATCCACAACTTTGCGGCGGGTTGAGTCGGCCGGGATTCACGCGCGACTCGACATCGGGTAGGATGGCCGAATGCTGATGGCCTCCTCCCTCGTCTGCGGCGTCGAACGCTCGCTCGCCGGCCAGGCGTGGCGCTGGCGGCACCATGCCGCCGATGCTGGCGACGAAGGCTTCCGCCCGGACGACCTTACGGACCAGCTGCTGCTGGCGCGCGGCGTCGCCCGCGGCGAGCTGGAGCGCCACCGCACGCCGACCATCCGTGG
>JBBSLM010000304.1:0-3412 GCA_038255245.1 Sphingomonadales bacterium | reverse complement strand
GTCATGATTCGCTCAAAGCGTTCACGCACATTGTCGCTGCAGGTCGCGTTGGGCTGCAGCGCGCCGGTCTCGATCGTCAGGCGGGCGCGTTCCTTCTCTTCCGGTTCGAGCGCGATCGACACGAGGTCGCCGCCGCACAGCATGGAGAATTCGACCGTCTCGGTGATCAGGAAGGCGACGGCAACGGCCACGTCCTGGGTCGCGTAGAGAGGCTCCAGCGCCATGCGGATCTGGAAGGATGAGGAGCCGTCCGGTGCGGAGGCGCGCAAGCTGGCGCCGAGCTCCGAAATCAGCGCGCGCAAGGGGACGCCGGGCGTGTGCTCCATCTCGGCATAATGGTTGCGGTGGACGACGGCGAGCGCATCGACCCGGCGCTGGATCGAGGCATAGGCCGCCGCCACGTCCTCGCTTTCCGCGCCGCGCGAATGAATGTTGAGCAGCGACGCGACCACCTGCAGATTGTTCTTCACGCGATGATGGACCTCGCGCACCAATTTGGTCTGCCGCTCGATCCCGGCCTCGAGATCCGCTTCGTGGCGGGCGACGAGACGCGTGACCTGGTCGAAGGCGTCGCCAAGATCGGAAATCTCGCGCGCCGGGCTGCGCGCCACGGGCGCCTGGAAGCCGGTTTCACCGGGCCGGTAGGCGGAGATCGCTTTCTGCATCGCGCCGAGCGGCCGCAGCAACAAGCGCTCGACGACCAGCCAGCCGATGAGCGCCGCCAACAGCCACAGCAGCACGGGCAGCAGGATCATGACGATGTCGAAGGTGGTGAGCGCCGCCGCCGCCGCGTTGAGCCGCAGCTCAAGCCGATCGGTCATCAATGTGGTGGACAGAAACACATCGCGGACCAGCGGTCCTTCGGCGAACTCGTCGAACAGGCTGATCGTCTGGCCGTCGCCGGTCAGTTCGAGTTGCAACGGCATGGGCGGATTGCCGGGCCGCGCGAGCGCCCGGAGCATTTGCGCCGACATCAGCACTTCGCCCTGTGCCGAGCCGGCGGCGTCGTACAGCAGGATGCGCAGGCCGCCCGGGTCGCCCTCGACCTTCACCGCGCTGAGCATCCCGCTCGGGGGCAAGAGCGGCAAGGCGGTGGGCTGGAAGCCCGTCGTCGAGCAGACCAGGCGCTTGCCCGGCGCATAGAGGGCGAAGCCGATTTGCCCGCCATGCTCGTCGCTCAATTGCTCGGCGGCGCGCTGGCACGCGCCGCGCGCATTTTCCGGGCCGGCATCGGCAAGCGAGCCGCTCGCCACGCGAAGGGTGACGCTGGCGCGGGTGATCGCGGCATTCAGCTGCTGCGTGCTGGAAGCCAGGACGGCCTGCGCCTCCAACACGTCGTTGGCGCGCTGGGTACGGGCAGCGCTGACACTGCCCAAGATGGCGATAATGCCGAGCGGCAGCAGCGCCAGGCTCATGATCAGCACCATGCGCGGGCCGGTCGCCAATGAGGCGAACCAGCTTCCCGTTCTTTCTCTTACATTCCCGTGGTTGGTCTGTTGCACGTCTGGATTGGGCCGGGCGAAATTTTACGCCGTCAGCCAAGCTTTCCGAGAAGATCGAGCATTTCGGGCGGAATATCCTCGTCGATGGTCCGCTGATAGACGGTCCTCAACGCGTTGCCGACGTCGCTTGGCTGCTTCTTCGGCTTGCGCGCGCGGGGAGCCTGGTCTGATTCTGCGGGATGTTCGATGTCAGGTTTCCGGCGACTATCGCGATCCGTCTCGTCAATAAAATGCAAAGGTCCACCCCGCCCTTACCTGGCTCACCGCTGTCGAAAATGCCTGCACGCCGCCGCAAGCCGGGCTTGTGACGGAAGATGTGCGCCGGACTAATCGGCTCGCGTGGCCAAGGAAACAAAAAACTCCGCGGATGGTTCCACTGAGTCTGCGCGCTTTGGCGTGCTCGCGTGAACGCCCGTTTGCGCGCTTGCTACCGGGGGGTGCCGACATTAGCGCGGACCCGATCGAATTTGAGGAGTTACCACGGATGTCGCTTGGCCAGGAAATCGCGCCGCACCTTCCCTTTTTGCGCCGCTATGCGCGCGCCCTGACCGGCTCGCAGCAGCATGGCGATGCCTTCGTCCGCGCGAGCCTGGAAGCGATCGTTGCGTCGCCCGAATCCTTTCCGCGTGACGTCGATCCGCGCGTTGGGCTGTATCGGACCTTCCACGCCATCTGGTCGTCGGCGAATATCGAGGAGGATCCGGGGCATAGCGATGTCGGCGACGGGGTGGAGCTGATCGCCCAGGCCCGCCTGTCGCAGATCACGCCCTTGTCGCGCCAAGCGCTGCTGCTGACCGCGATGGAGGGGTTCACACCCGAGGATGCCGGCTATCTGATCGGCGCCACCGCCGGCGAGGTCGAAGCGCTGGTGAACGAGGCGATCGAGGAAATCGAGCGGCAGACCCGCGCCGAGGTGCTGATCATCGAAGATGAGCCGATCATCGCGATGGATATCGAGACGATCGTCCGCGATCTCGGTCATGACGTGGTCGGCGTTGCGGTGACGCGCGACGAGGCGGTCGAGCAGGCGCTCGCCAAGCGCCCGGGCCTGGTGCTGGCCGACATCCAGCTTGCCGACGACAGTTCGGGCATCGATGCGGTGAAGGACATTTTGGCCGAGTTTAACGTGCCGGTGATCTTCATTACCGCTTTCCCGGAACGGCTGCTGACCGGCGAGCGTCCCGAGCCGACCTTTTTGATCACCAAGCCGTTCCAGCGTTCGACCGTCAAGGCCGCGATCGCCCAGGCCTTGTTCTTCGACACCACCACACTGCCGGCGTGACGGAACCCGTGGGTGGCGGGATGCGTTGCGGGTGAAACGATTGGAACTTTGACAGGAAGCCCGCCGCTCATGGACGATTCGCCCGAACATCTGAACAAGACCGAAGCGCGCGGCGGCACGACGCCGCACGTCACCCGCTACGTATTGATCTTTGGCCTTTTATTGGTTCTGGCGGCTTTTATCACCATCCTCGCTTTCTATATGAGGGCCTGACGGCTGCGCCGCATTCCGACATTCGGAGCGACTTTTTCCATAGAGCAAGCAGCGTGCTTCGCGGGGGCATGAATAAATGACGGACGTGAAGCCGGCGGAGGTCGAGACCGAACAGGTCGAATGGGCTCCGCTGCCAGATGATGAATTCAAGGTGCAATTGGCGCAGGTCATTCCGCACCTGCGCGCCTTTGGCCGCTCGCTGTCGGGCAGCCGCGATTTGGCCGACGATCTGGTCCAGGAAACGCTGATGAAGGCATGGGCGGCGCGCCAGCGTTTCCAGGCCGGCACCAACATGCGCGCCTGGACCTTCATCATCTTGCGCAATCTTTTCCTGAGCCAGATGCGCCGCGCGCGCTTCAAGGGCGAATGGGACGAATTGACCGCAGCCAAGATTCTCGCCGCACCCGCCAGCCAG
>JBBSLM010000303.1:0-3420 GCA_038255245.1 Sphingomonadales bacterium | reverse complement strand
GCGCATCGCCGCCAGCACGACGCCGGCGCGGCCGCGCGCGGCTTCCTCGTCTGCGGTCGGGGAATAATTGGACGGCGATTGCACCAGGCCGGCGATGATCGCGGCTTCCTGCACGCTCATTTCCGACGCGCTGTGGCCGAAGAAGCGCCGCGCCGCCGCGTCGATGCCGTAGGCACCGCCGCCGAAATAGACGCGGTTCAAATAGAGCTCGAGAACCTCTTCCTTCGAATAGCGCCATTCCAGGGCCATCGCGAGGATCGCCTCGCGCGCCTTGCGGCCGAAGGTGCGGGTGTTGGTGAGGAAGATGTTGCGGGCGAGCTGCTGGGTGATGGTCGAGCCGCCCTGGCTCCACTGGCCGGTGCGCAGGCGGACATAGAAGGAGCGCGTGATCCCGACCGGATCCACGCCCCAATGATAATCGTAGCGCCGGTCCTCGATCGCGACGATCGCGTTGCGCATGGTCACTGGGATGCGATCATAGGGGATCCACTCGCCGAAACTGGGGCCCTGGGTGTGGATGATGCTGCCGTCGGCGGCGCGGACGCGGATCATCTGGCCAAGATTGTCGCGCCGCTGCAGCTCGCCGAAGCTCGGCAGCTGGCTGACCGCGACGGACACCGCGACGATGAGCGCGATCAGCGCCAGGCCGAAGCCGATTGCCGCCACTTTCAGGCTGATGATCGACACCCGTTTGGCGCGCGCGAGGAAGGGACTGGGCATGCGTGTCCGGAACAAGGGCTGCGTGCGCCGCAGCGGCGTGGAGGCGAGCTAAGCCCGTCAAGGTTAACGCAAGGGTAAGAAGGCGGGAATCCCTTATGAATGCGCAGAAGTCGTCTGGCGCGACTTTCCTTCTCCATTCGTCATTGCGAGGACCCCGGCCTTGAGCCGGGGGACGAAGCACTCCAGAGCCGAGCGTCACCACGTGGATTGCTTCGCTCCGCTCGCAATGACGGGGCCCGGGGGTTAGAGCTTGGGGATGGACGCCGAAGCGCTGAGCCTGCCCGGCTGGGTCTATCGCGATCCGGATTATTTCCGGGTGGAGATGGCGCGCGTGATCCGCCCGGCCTGGCAGATCGTCTGTCACCAAAATGATATCCCGGCGGCCGGCGACTGGCGCGCGCTGGAATTGCTCGGCGATGCCATCGTGGCGATGCGCGGCGGCGACGGCGCGGTCCGCGCCTTCCACAATGTCTGCCGCCACCGCGGCGCGCGCCTGCTCGACGGCAATGGCGGCTGCGCGAAAAGGCTGACCTGCCCCTATCACGCCTGGACCTATGGCGCCGACGGGCGGCTGCTCGCCGTGCCGAACCGGGCGGATTATGGCGATCTGAAGCTCGAGGATTGGGGCCTGCTGCCGGTCGAGAGCGAGCTTTGGCACGGCTTCGTCTTCGTGCGGCTGGAAAGCGGCGGGCCCAGTGTCGCCGAGATGATGGCCCCTTATGAGACCGAGGTCGCGCCCTACCGGCTGGCCGAGCTGGAGGCGCTCGGCCGGATCACGCGTCGGCCGCGCGCCGTGAACTGGAAGAATGTCGCTGACAATTATTCCGACGCCTTGCACATCGACGTCGCCCATCCCGGTCTGACCCGGCTGTTCGGCGGCGATTATGGGATCGAGGCTGGGGAGCATGTCGACCGGATGTGGGGCGATCTGGTCGATCGGCCCTCGCGCAACCTCTCCGAGCGCGCCTACCAGCATTTCCTGCCGCGAGACGGCGGGAGGCGCTGGCTCTATCTCAAGCTGTGGCCGAACGTCGCGATCGACTTCTATCCCGATCAGGTCGATTTCATGCATTTCGTGCCGGTCGGGCCGACCGAGACGCTGATCCGTGAAGTCAGCTACGCCTTGCCGGGTGCGAGCCGCGAACTGAAGGCCGCGCGCTATCTAAACTGGCGGATCAACCGGCGCGTCAATGATGAGGACACCGCTTTGATCGCTCGCGTACAGCAGGGGATGGGCAGCTCGGCCTACGTCCCGGGCCCCCTCGGGAGGAGCGAAGTGTGTCTGCGCAGCTTCACC
This sequence comes from Sphingomonadales bacterium, assembly GCA_038255245.1. Classification (GTDB taxonomy): domain Bacteria; phylum Pseudomonadota; class Alphaproteobacteria; order Sphingomonadales; family Sphingomonadaceae; genus Allosphingosinicella. The sequence continues at coordinate 1,403 of JBBSLM010000303.1, read as the reverse complement.
GGGAAGCTGCGGCGGCTCATTCCGGAGGTGCGGGAGGCGCAACCGCCGGCGGCCTGGAGCCGAACCATCTCGTGATCGCATAGATCGGGAAACCGGCGGCGATCAGGCCGAGCGTCCAGGCACTGGCTTCGAAGCCCGCGCCGTAGAAGGTCCAAAGCGCAAACAGGATGCCGATCCCGGCGGTAACGAGCAGCAACGGGCTGGTCTCGACCCGGTTGCGCCGCTGCAGCTCCACCGCCGCCGCCGCGACGACGAGGTAGAGGACCAGGGTCGCGGCGGTCGCGACGAGCGCCATGAAGGCGAACAGGCCCGACAAAGTGCGGCTGACATTGGCGAGGATGAGCGCGGTGGACAATGCGCTCGACACGATCTGCGCCCGCACCGGCAGACCGCGCGTCGACACTTTCCCCAGCCAGCCCGGCAGAGCGCCGTCGCGGGCGAGTTGCAGCGGCAGCTCGCCCTGGATCAGCACCAGCCCGTTCAGCGATCCCATCACGCTGATCGCCGCGAACAGGCCGAACAGCAGAGCAATGCCGGCGCCGGCATATGGCTCGATCGCAAGGGCAAGCGGCGCGTTGGACACCGCGAGTTCGCCGGGCGGGGTCAGCAGCATCACCGCGGTGGTGACGGCGAGATAGAAGAGCCCGACCGCGAGCGTGCCGTAGAAGGTGGCGCGCGGCACGTTGCGGGCGGGATCGCGCACGTTGCGGCTGGCCCAGGCGGCGGCCTCGAAACCCAGCATCGCCCACAGGCTGATCGCCGCCGCGCCGTTGATCGCGTCGAGGCTGATCTCCTCAGGCCGGAAGGGTGGCGCCGCGCTTTCGCCGCCGCCCGCCATGACCGCGATGGCGACGCCGACCACGGCGAGCAACGGCAGCAGCTTGAGGCAGGCGGTGACGATCTGAAAGCCGCCGGACGCGTTCAGGCTGAGGCAATTGAGCGTGGTCAGCAGCCACAGCAAGCCAATCGCTGCGCCCGCGCCGAAGATCGGCGTGTCGGCGAGCACCGGCGCGAACAGCGAGCCATAGCTCACCGCCGCGATCGCGATGGCGGCGTTGCCGACCCAGATCGCGATCCAATAGGCCCAGGTGATCCCGAACGCCGCCAGCCGCCCGAACGCCTGGCCGACGAAAGCGTGCGGCCCCGCTGCTTCGGGAATCGCGGCGGCGAGGCGGGCGAAGACGAAGGCGATGCACAAAGCCCCGCCGATCGTGACCAGCCAGCCCAGCACCGCATTCCACCCGAACGGCGCGAGCTGTGCGGGGAGGAGGAAGATGCCGGAGCCGATGATCGTGCCGACGACGAGGGCGAGGCACGGCCAGAAGCCGAGCGGGCGGCGATCCAGCGGCGCAGCAACGTCGGTCATCCCGCTCACCGTCACCCCGGACTTGATCCGGGGCCTG
>JBBSLM010000302.1:0-3422 GCA_038255245.1 Sphingomonadales bacterium | reverse complement strand
GGAGGGCTCGTCGCCACGGTGGAGCGCCTCGCCGGTCTCGATCAGACTGAACGTGCGGCTGGTCTCGACGCCGAGCGCTTCCAGCATCTCGGTCGCCAATATTTCCCGAATGCCGCCTTTCAGCGTCAGCCGCCCGTCGCCGAAACGGCTGTACCGTGTTTGGCCGGAGCCTTTCGTGCCGAGGTCCATCAGCCGGCCGCGCGCGTCCCGCAGCTGTGCGAACAGAAAGCCGCGGCCGTCGCCGATGTTGGGATTGTACGAACGGAATTGGTGCCCGTGATAGCGGAGCGCCAGCGGTTCGGTCAGAGTTCCGGGCAGGGGCTCGAACCGCCCGAAATGGCGCAGCCATTCCTCGTCCGTAAGCGCGTCTAGGCCGACCTCGGCCGCCGCCCGATCGTTGCGGAACCGCAGGACGGTTTCAGGGAAGTCCGCCGCCGCAACGGGATCGTGGAATTCCGGGCCCAGTTCAAGGATCGCGGTTTCTGGCCGGTAAGTCATGCCGCGACAGTGCCTGGCGGGCGCGCATGTTCCAAGAGAGTCGTTGCCGCTGCCCCGCGCGCATCCTAGGGAACGGCATGGCCTATACGGACGGCTATTATTGGTCGAATGACGGGCTGCGGCTCCATTACCGCGATTATGCGGGGAGCGATCCGGCACGGCCGCTGCTTTTGTGCATCCCCGGTCTGACCCGCAATGCGCGCGATTTCGAAGCGCTGGCCGAGCGGCTGGCGGGCGAATGGCGCGTAATCGCGGTCGACCTGCGCGGGCGGGGGGAAAGCGCCTATGCCAGGGACCCGCTGACCTACGCGCCTTTATCCTACACACAGGATCTGGAAGCTTTGCTCGCCGAACTTAAGATCGAGCGCGTGGTGTTGGCCGGGACGTCCATGGGCGGGCTGCTGGCGATGCAGCTTGGAGCCGCCGATGCGAGGCGCGTGGTGGGGCTGATCGTCAATGATGTCGGACCTGAACTCGACGAGATTGGCATGACTCGTATCCGCGCCTCGATCGGACGGACCTCGACCTGGCCGACCTGGGTGCATGCGGCGCGGGACTTCGCCGAGCTTCACAAGCAGGCCTTTCCGACGTGGGGGCTGGAGGACTGGCTCGCCTTCGCCAAGAGGATGGCAAAGATCGGCAGCGCCGGGCGGATCGTGCCCGATTACGACATGCGCATTGCCGAGGCGCTCAGGGTCGCATCGCCCGTGGCGGGGATGGATTTGTGGAGCGCCTGGCAGGCGCTCGCCGGCGTGCCGGCTCTGGTGGTGCGCGGCGAGCGCAGCGATATCCTGTCCGCCGAGACGCTCGAGCGGATGATCGCCACCAATCCCCGAACCGAAGCGCTGACGGTGCGGGGGGTCGGCCACGCGCCGACGCTGGATGAACCGGAAGTGGCGGCCGCGATCGATGTGCTGCTGGCGCGCATCGCGGAGCGCTTCGTCCTTGCCTGACGGGCCCGTTCGTATCCTCCACGCCCACTCGACGTTCGATCTGGGCGGCAAGGAGGCGCGCGCGGTGCGCTTGATGAATGCGTGGGGCGAGGCCGCCACGCACACCGTTTTGAGTGCAACCGGCAAGTTCGGCGCGCGCGAGGCGATCGATCCGGCGATCAACGTTGCGTTCCCGGACGATGCGCCGTCGCTGATCGGCAAGCCGGGGCCGTTTCGCTACCGCCGGCTGGCGCGCTACATGCGGCAGTTCGATCTCGTGCTCAGCTACAATTGGGGCGCGATGGACATCGTCGCGGCCCGGCGGCTGTTCGGCGGGCCGCCGCTGATCCATGCCGAGGACGGCTTCAACGAGGATGAGGCGGACAGGCGCAACTGGAAGCGCAACGCGTTCCGGCGGCTGTTCCTGAGGAGTGCGTACCGGCTTGTTGTGCCTTCCGGCCGTCTGGAGACAATCGCGCGCTCGGAATGGAAGCAGCCTGGCCATCGGGTCATGCGGATAGCAAACGGGGTGCCCCTGCAAAAGTTTGCCGATGCGCCGTCCGCTCGCGTTGGCGTTTTCGACAAGCAGCCCGGAGAACTGATCGTTGGATCGGTAGCGGGTCTGCGCGCTGTCAAGAATCTTCCGCGGCTTGTCCGGGCTTTCGCCGCGGGAGATGAGCTTCTGCAAGCGAAGCTCGTGATCGCGGGTGAGGGCCCAGAGCGTGCTGCAATTCAAGCCGAAGCGATTGCTTGCGGAAGGGAATTAGACGTGGAGCTTCCCGGCTTCATGGCTGACCCACACGAATGGATCGGGCATTTCGACGTGTTCGCTTTATCCTCTGACAGCGAGCAGTTCCCGATCTCGCTGATCGAGGCGATGGCGGCTGGTCTGCCCTGCGCGTCGACCGATGTCGGCGACGTCCGGTCGATGGTTGCTCCCGAAAACCTGTTCGCGATTGGGGACGAGGGTGTGTTGGCCGAAGGACTCAGGCGGCTGTTGGGCGATCCGGACTTGCGTCGCACCGTCGGCGAGGCCAATCGGCGCATGGCTATAGCCGAATATGACGAGCGCGTTATGATTTCGCGCTACGCCAGATTATATGGTGAGGCGATCGGGCGCCCTGATGCGTTTGGTGGCTCGGCGATGGCCGCGACGACGGAGGTTTGATGTTCAAGGGTATTGGCTCGATCCAATATGGCGGCCGCGAAGTGCTGCCGCTGGTCGAGGGTGGCAAGGGCGTTGCGGCGACCAATCATTTGAGTTCCGGCGCCTGGGCGGCCGCGGGCGGCATCGGCACGGTGTCGGCGGTCAACGCCGACAGTTATGATGCCGAGGGCAAGATCATCCCGCAAATCTATCACGCCTTGACCCGGCGCGAGCGGCACGACGAACTGGTCCGCTACGCCATCGACGGCGCGGTCGAGCAGGTGAAGCGCGCATTCGAAATGACGAATGGCAAGGGCGCGATCAACATCAACGTGCTGTGGGAAATGGGCGGCGCGCAGCGCGTGCTCGAAGGCGTGCTGGAGCGCACGAAGGGGATGGTCGCGGGCGTCACCTGCGGCGCCGGTATGCCGTACAAATTGTCCGAAATCGCGGCATCGCATGGCGTCAATTATCTGCCGATCATCAGCTCGGCCCGTGCCTTCCGGGCGCTGTGGAAGCGGGCCTATTCCAAGGCGGCGGAATGGCTGGCGGCGGTGGTCTATGAGGATCCCTGGCTGGCCGGCGGGCATAATGGCCTGTCGAACGCCGAAGACCCCCTGAAGCCGGAGGATCCCTATCCGCGCGTCAAGGCGCTGCGCGACACGATGCGCGAAGGCGGCATTCCGGATTCGGTGCCGATCGTAATGGCGGGCGGCGTCTGGAATTTGAAGGAATGGGAGCATTGGATCGACAATCCGGAGCTCGGCCAGATCGTCTTCCAGTTCGGCACGCGGCCCTTGCTGACCAAGGAAAGCCCGATCCCGGAGGGGTGGAAACAGCGGCTG
>JBBSLM010000301.1:0-3433 GCA_038255245.1 Sphingomonadales bacterium | reverse complement strand
CCTATCTCGCGTTCTACCAGTCGCCGGCGGAGGGTCACCGGGTCTTCATGATCGGCGATTTCAACGAATATCGCGTCCACGAGGAAGCGCCCGGCCGGATCGTGCTGGACGTGGAAGAAAATTATATGGACGAGGCGCGCGACGAGATCAGCAGCCGCAGCCGGCGCATGACGATCAGCTGGACGCTCGGCCCGGACGGCGCGGCGCCGACCAGCGTGCGGGTTGTCCACGCGCCGATCGAATAGACCGGGGCCGCGCCGGCACCCGGCGCGGCCGAAGCGCGCTCAATCGCGGCGGCGGTTTGGCCGTGACGCCGGCTCGGGCGACGTATCGTAAACCGTGGCCAGCACCGCGCCGTGATAAGAGCGCCCACGCGACACGGTCTCATCGACGCCGCTGGTCCAGCTGTTGATGCCGACGCCGATATAAGTGACGGAAACACCCGTAGCCACCGCACTGTAGGACGTGCCGACTAGGGCCGGATCGACCGTGATCAGGATGTAGCGCTCGCCCTCTTGCGGGATGAACTGCACCGACACGCGATCGCCGCGATGATAGAATTGATTCGCCGGCAGCGTCCGCATGGGCTGTCCATCGGCGCCGAGGATCGAAACCGCTGGCGGGAAGGCACGCGCCGCTTCGATCGCGCCGCCGACATCAATCATCCGGTTGGCCAAGGTCGGGATCGCATAGACGACATACGGCGTCTTGAACCCGGCCACGTCGAGGCACGGCGTCGTCCCATCCACGGCGGTGCGCACCACCTCGCCACGCGGCTTGCCGGCCGGGAGCGCGACCGCACGAGCCAGATCGGGAGCAGAGGCGCAGGCGACCGCCGTGTAGCTGGTCACCGCTGGTGGAACCGGCGTCGCACAGGCGTTGAGCGCGAGTGCGAGCGCCGGACCGACGAGAAGGTGCGCTTTCATAGCGGTCAGCGCATCAGATTGGCGGCAGTGCTGGCAACCTCGCGGAAAGCCGAGCGAAGGCCATTCGCCAGCTTCTGCGGATCGGCCCGCATCTCTTCACGATTGTTGAAGATGAACTCGGGATCGGGCGCGATGGTGATGACGCCGCGCGGCGCGTTCATCACGTTGTAGGCGATCCGGTTCTCCATCAGCGTCCGGTTGCCGGGGACGGAGACAAGGCGGACCATGACGTCGGCGGTTGGCCGCCAGGGCTGGCCATGGCCGGCCGAAGTGTAACCGTAATGAGCCGCGACGACATCGAGATAGGCCTGCACCTGCCCGTCGGCGGTCGGGTAGTTGACGAGGAACTTGCGCTCCGCGCGCCGACCGTTGGTCGCCACATGCGCCTGCACGCCATTGGCCGAAAATGCCTCGACCAGCATTCGTTCGATATCCGCTTCGGCGTCAAACGATACGGTCGCCAGCGCGGCCTCGATCGCATCTTCGCGGCTATCCTCGACGCCGGCATTGATCAGCGCGCCGATCAGGCCGAAATTGGAAGCAATCGACGCGACTTCGATCGCCGAAATGCCCTCGGGCAGCGAATCATCGAGGATCGCGACGCGCGTGATCGGCTGCGGTCCGGCAACGTAGGGCGTGGCACGATAGGTGGACGCGCACGCGCTCAGGCTCGCGGCCAGGACGGCCGCGGCAAAAAGACGTTTCATTGGATACCCCCCGGTATTTGGCGTTGTTTTACTGTCGCTTAGCTTAATAGAGGAAAATAAAGGCGCAAGAGCCTTTTTCGCTATTGTTTCGGATGCGAAAGGTTCAGCTGCGGCGCGCCCGCCATGCTCGCGGGTCTGGCCCCAGAGGCCGACGGTGAAATGCTCGTACGGCGCCGGCAATTTGCCCGGGCCGCGATAGGTGGAGCCGAGCCGCTCCGCCAGCGCGATCGAAGGCGCATTGTCCGGGTCGATCGAATGGATGATGTCGGTCCAGCCGAGCGTGTCGAAGGCCCAGTCCATGCTGGCCACCGCGGCCTCGTGCGCGAAGCCCTTGCCCGCCGCCGAGGGCAGCACGCCCCAGCCGACTTCCGTGCCGGGCCAGCCCTCGGGATACCAGGGCCCGGTGCGGCCGATCCACTTGCCGCTCGCCTTCTCGATCATCGAGAACATGCCGTAGCCCTGGATCGCCCAGGCGCCGGCCATCGCCATGAAGCCGCGCCACGACGCCTCGCGCGACACCGGCCCGCCGACGAAGCGCGACGAAGAATCGGCCATCAATTCGGCCCAGCCGTCGAAATCCGCGACCGCGGTCGGGCGCAGAATCAGCCGTTCGGTTTCAAGCTGAATGCTCAAGCCAGTTTGATCTCGCGCAGCCGCTCATTGAGATAATCGTGCGCTGTGATCGGTTCCTGCGCGGTCGCGGGATCGCCGCAGCCGGGCAGCGGCGCGATCAGATAATCCGGGCGGAAGTGGAGGAAGAAGGGCATGGAGTAGCGCGACACGCCGCGCCGCTCGGGCGGAGGGTTCACGACGCGGTGCGTGGTCGAGCGCAGCACCTTGTTGGTCAGCCGCTGTAGCATATCGCCGACATTGACCGCCAGCTCGCCTTCCCTGGGCGTCACCGGCAGCCACTGGCCGTCGCGATCGAGCAATTGCAGCCCCGCTTCCTCGGCGCCGAGCAGCAAGGTGATCGTGTTGATATCCTCATGCGCGCCGGCGCGGACGTTCGGGCCATCGCCGGAGGTCGGCGGATAATGGAGCAGGCGCAGGACCGAATTGCCGTCGCGCACCGTGTCGACGAAGAAATCGGGGGCGAGCCCGAGATAGCGGGCGATCGCCTCCAGGATGCGCGCGCCGGCCGTGTCGAAGGCGGCGAACAATTCGAGCAAGGTGGCCCTGAAGCTCGCCACTTCCTCCGGCCAGACATTGCGGGCCATCACGTCTTCATAGGGATGGCCGGGCGGCAGCTCGCGGCCGACATGCCAGAATTCCTTCAGGTCGTAATTGGTCGCGCCCTTGGCGGTCTCGATCCCGAACGGCGTATAGCCGCGCGCGCCGCCGCCGCCGGACAAATGGTAAGCGCGCTTCACCGCGTCGGGCAGCGCGAAGAAGGCCTTCGCTTTTTCTTCCGCGCGCGCGATTAGTTCGGCCGGGATGCCGTGATCGGCGACAACCGCGAAGCCGTAGCGTTCGAACGACCCGCCGATCGCGGCGGCAAAGCCTTCCGGATCGCGGTCAGAATCGGTCAACGAGACCGAGGCGATGGAGTCGAGTGTGGTGGCCATGATCCCTCAATAATCCCAACTCTTCGTCTTTGCGAGCCGCAGGCGAAGCAATCCAGCCTGAAGCGCTCCGACAATGGATTGCTTCGTCGCCAAGGCTCCTCGCAATGACGGTGGCTGAAATTACGCCAGCAGTATACTCGCTAGCGCCGCGCTCAGCAGATTGGCCAGGCTCCCGGCGATCAACGCGCGGATGCCCAGTTTGGCGATGTTCGGGCGCTGGTTCGGCGCGAGGTTG
>JBBSLM010000300.1:0-3443 GCA_038255245.1 Sphingomonadales bacterium | reverse complement strand
TGAACGCCTGGCTGTGTGCGACGCCCGGCATGGCGGCCAGAGCGGCGAGTGCGGTGCCGAGCAGCAGGGCGCGGCGCGAGGCGGCGGTCGGGCGGGTGCGGGTCATCAGCGACTCCAGGGCCACAGGCGCGTGGTCAGCGAGATCAGGAAGCGGGGATCGGGGGTTTCGGTCAGCAGCCCGGCGCGCACCAGGGGCACGGCGACCGCGGCGTCGAGTTGCAGCCGGTCGCCCCAGATGGCGCGCACGCCCCCGCCCGCGGAGCGGAGATCCTGCCGCCCCCCGGAGAGGAAGATGCGATCCTCATTGCCGACCCAGGCAGCGTCGAAGAACAGATAGGGCTGGATGTCGAAATCGCGCGGCCCCTGCGGGTCGAGCCGGCCGAAGCGGACTTCCGCCTGGAAACCGACGCCGCGGTCGCCCACCAGAGTGGCCGGATCATAGCCGCGCCCGACCGTGTAATTGCCGGTCGAAAATTCCTCGAACGCCAGCAGCGGGTCGAAGGCATATTGCGCCTGCGCGCCCAGGTAGAAGCTGATTTCCGGGATGATCCGCGTCTCGCCCGCCAGCCGCGCGCGGATCATTGTCGCGGTCGGTTCGCCTTCGAAGCGCGAGGGCGGGATCACGCCCGGCAGCAGGCAATTGGCGAAATTGACGCCGCACCCCTGGCTTGCGCCGAGGATGTCGAGCCCCTGGCGCACCTCCAGCCCGCCATCGAGCCGCCAGCGCGGCCCCAATCGTGCCGCGCGCTCGGCCGCGCCGACCGGCGCCGCTGCGGCGAAGTCGAGCGTCGCGAACACAGTCCGCAAATGGTCCTGGCTTAGCCCCAGCGTATTGAAGGTGACGTCCTGGTCGGACCAGTCGAACCCTGCCCCGCCAATCAGGCTGAAACGCTGGCTGCGGATGAACGGATATCGCGCACCGACAGAGGCGAAGAGCGTCTTCGACCGGATGTCGAGCAAGGGATCGCCGGTATCGGGCCGGGCCCAGCTGTAGGTCGCTTGCGCCGCGATCTGCAGCCCCTCGTCTCCCAGCCGGAAGTCGTGGCTGACCTGCAGCGTCTGCTGTTCCTCGAGATCGAGCGTGGAATAGAACGCCACCGACGTGCGGTCGCCCATCCCGGTCAGGCCGAACAATTGCCCCCGGATCAGCCCGCCCTCGCGGCCCACGGTGCGCGAGCCGAAATTCTGGAGATTGACGTCGAACTGCCCCGGCAGGCGTACGACGGTGACTTCGCCCACCACCTCGCCCGGCACAGTGCCCGCGGGCCGCAGCGCGAGCCGCACGTTCATCCCCGGCAAATCTCCGGCGAGCAGCAGATAGCGTTCCGCCTGGTTGCGATTGAAGACCTCCTGGCCTTCGAGATTGCGCAAATAGGAGGCGACCAGCCGCTCGTTCGCGCCCGCATCGCCGCGCACCCTTAGCGCGACCAACTTCGCCATCAGCACGCGCAGGCGAATTTGCCCGCCCTCGATACGCTGCTCCGGCACCTCGACCGCGGCGATATAGCCCGCCTCGCGCAGCATTGCCGAGGCGCGGTCGCGGATGCGGCAGATCACCGAGATCGGCTGATCGGTGCCGAGATAGGGTGAATAGGCGGGTCGCAGATCCTCTTCGGTGAGCCCGCGCAACTCTTCGAACATCACCGCGCTCGGCGTGACGCGGATGTCGGCGAATTCCGGCCGATCGAGGGCGCAGGCCGCGCCGGGAAGCTCGCCTTCCACGCTCAGGCGCGGGCGCTCGTCGGTGGCGGGCGGGCGCGTGGTGCCGCGCAATTCGTCGCGAGTCGGCGGGGTGACCGTCGGCGGCTGCGCGAACGCGGCAAGCAAAAGCCAGGCAAGCGCCGCGACGCTGGCGGCCGTGCCGTTATGACGCTGGCAGGCCCGCTGGACCTTGCCCACAGAAGTCGTCTGCTTCGGCAACGGCCCATTCCCCTTCCGCCGCGACAGGGCCGAACATCCGGAGACCTTCGACCGCTTCCGAAACAATCAGAAATCGGCCCCCGCCGCAAGCAAAGCCGCGACGAATGATGCCTAACGGGCGGCCAGGCTGCGTTCCCAGGCCAGCGCGTCGGCGACGATCGTGTCGAGCTCGGCGCGCTGCGGCCGCCAGGGGAGGGTGGCGAGGATGCGGCTATTGTCGGCGACGAGCGACGGCGGATCGCCGGCGCGGCGCGGCTCCAGCCGCCGCTCGATCGTCATATTGGTGACCCGATCGACCGCAGCGAGCACTTCCAGCACCGAAAAGCCCCGGCCATAGCCGCAGTTCATGATGTGGTTGCGCGCCGGCTCGGCGATCAATTTCTCCAGCGCCGCGACATGGGCGGCGGCCAGATCGCTGACGTGGATATAGTCTCGCACGCCGGTGCCGTCGGGCGTGTCGAAATCGGTGCCGAACACCGAAACATGGCTGCGCTTGCCGGTCGCCGCTTCCGCCGCGACCTTGATCAAATGGGTGGCGCCGGCGGTGGACTGGCCGGCGCGGCCCTGCGGGTCGGCGCCCGCAACGTTGAAATAACGCAGGATGCAGGCGTTGAACGAATAAGCGGCGGTCGCGTCCGCCAGCATCTGCTCGGTCATCAGCTTGGACCAGCCATAGGGATTGATCGGCCGTTTCGGCATGTCCTCGGCGACCGGCACGATGTCCGGAATGCCGTAGGTCGCGGCGGTCGAGGAGAAGATGAAGTGCGGCACGCCCGCCGCGACCGCTGCGGCGATCAGCGCCCGGCTGCGCACTGTATTATTGTCATAATATTTGAGCGGGTTCTCGACCGATTCGGGCACCACGACCGATCCGGCGAAGTGCATGATCGCGCCGATCCGATGCTCGGCGAGGATGCGGGCGACCAGATCGGCGTCGGCAATGTCGCCGGTGACCAAAGTCGCCGCTTCGGGCACGGCCCAGGCAAAACCGGTGACGAGATTGTCGATCACGACCACCGGCCAGCCCTGATCGAGCAAGGCGAGGACGGCGTGGCTGCCGATATAGCCGGCGCCACCGGTCACGAGCACGGGGAGTCTGTCGGTCACGCGTCTGCCTTTGTTACCTACCCACCGTCATTGCGAGGAGCGAAGCGACGAAGCAATCCATCCTGAGGCGTTAGGGGTGCTGGATTGCTTCGCTCCGCTCGCAAGGACGGAGTGAAGAGGACGGGTAGACTCAGATGCCCGGCACGAGCTTGCCGGGGTTCATGATGTTGTGCGGGTCCAGCCCGCGCTTGATCGCCTGCATCGCGCCGATCCGGGCGGCGCCGCCAAGCCGGGCCAGTTCGTCGCGTTTCATCTGGCCGATGCCATGCTCGGCCGAGATCGATCCGCCCGCTTGCGTGACGAGGTCGTGGACGAAAGCCGACACCTCCGCCCCTTGCGCCTCCACCCACGCCGCCGTCGCGCCTTCCGGCGCGCGGACGTTGAAATGGACATTGCCGTCGCCGAGATGGCCGAAG
>JBBSLM010000299.1:0-3457 GCA_038255245.1 Sphingomonadales bacterium | reverse complement strand
TGCAGGAAGTGATCGCGGCCTATCAGGCGCTGAAGGGCCGCCCGGCGTTTGCGTGATTACAAGCCCCGTTCGTCTCGAGCGAAGTCGAGAGACACGCTGGGGGCGGCGGAACTCGAAAGGCAGATCCTGTTTCACCAGTGTCTCGACTTCGCTCGACACGAACGGGGCCAGTCTAACTCCGCCGTTCCCGGAAAAATTCCCGCAGCATCGTGGCGGCCTCCTCCTCGCCGATCCCCGGATAGACGTCCGGCGCGTGATGGCAGGTGGGCTGAGAAAAAAAGCGCGGGCCGTGGAGGATGGCGCCGCCCTTGGGATCGGGCGCGGCGAAATAGAGACGGCGGATGCGGGCCAGCGCGATCGCGCCGGCGCACATCGCGCAGGGCTCCAGGCTGACCCACAAATCGCATTGGTCGAGCCGTTCGGTACCGAGCGCCTGTGCGGCGGCGCGCAGCGCCTCCATTTCGGCGTGCGCGGTCGGGTCGCGCCGCGTACGCATCGCGTTGCGGGTGACCGCGACGATCTCGTCGCCGCGCATCACCACCGCGCCGACCGGGACTTCCCCGGCGTCGGCGGCGGCCTGCGCTTCATTGAGCGCGCGCCGCATGGGCTCCGGCAAGGGGAAGGCCATGCGGCGGGATGCGTTACTGCGCGTTGACGGGGGCGGCGGGGGCCGCGGGGGCCGGTTCGCTCGGCACGGTGCGAACGACGGGGACCTGGACGGTGCGCGGCTCGGTCGAGAATTCGACGGAGTTGGTCGTTACCTTCACCGAGCCGTCATCCTTCTGCTGAAGGCCGAGGACGCCGGTATAGACGAGGCCGATCGCGACGAGCACGAGCAGGGCGACGACAAGCAGGACGGTGCGAAGCATAAGTGTCTCCAATCTGGTTTCGGCTCGTCAACGAGTGGCATGGCGGATCGGTTGCAGCGGCGCAACGATCAGCCGCATCATGCTGTTCGCGGACAGCAACCGCGCGCCCCGCGGGTTGACGCTGTAGCCACCTCTCGCTATGCGCCCCCGGTTTCCGGCTGCCTTCGTGTGGCCGTCACATTTCAGCAGAAGAGACACGATCATGGCGCGCATTTGCGAGCTGACCGGCAAGGGCCGGCAGGTAGGCAACAACGTTTCGCACGCGAACAACAAGACCAAGCGGACGTTCCTGCCGAATCTGCAGAACGTGACCTTGCTCTCCGATTCGCTCGGGCGCGGCGTGAAGCTGAAGGTATCGACCAACGGTCTGCGTTCGGTCGAGCATGTCGGCGGCCTCGACAATTGGCTGGCCAAGACGGGCGACGACAAATTGTCCCTGCGCGCCCGCCGCCTGAAGCGCGAGATCGCCAAGAAGGTGAGCAGCGAGCAGGCTGCGGCTTAAGCCGGGTCCGTCACGCCGGACTTGATCCGGCATCCACCTGCCTTCGTTTCCACCGTCTAGAAGATGGCCCCGGATCAAGTCCGGGGTGACGGTGGTACTTCAACCCATCCATTCGAACTTTAGCAGCAAGGTGCGCTGGAGGCCGAAGAGATTGTCGTCCGACGCGATCCAGATGATCGTGCGGCCCTCTTCCTGCGTCACCGCAATCGCCTCCAGATTGTCGCGCGTGATGGGCGATTCGAAGGCGGCGATTTCCTGCACTGGCATCTGACGATCGGCCCCGGCCGGCAGTTCCGCTAGCAATAGGCGGCCAGTCCAGCCGCTCAGCAGGCCGACGCTCCGGCAGAGCAATAAGAGCCGCCCGTCTGGCAGCTGCGCCGCATCGGTGAAGCGGAATTGCGGCGGTGGATCGACCTTCAGCGGCGTGGCCTGCGTGTCGGGAGCGGTGGGATCGCCGGAGAACAGGATGGCGTCGCTGACGCCTTCATCATCGACATCCTCGCGGATGGCGAGGAAGCGGCCGTCGGCGAGACGCACCAGGCTCTCCGCGCCACGGTTGGACGACCAGCGGCGCATGGCGGCCGGCCGGTGGCGGGCCTCGGCGCGCCAGTCGTTCCGCCGGTAGCGCCAGATCTGGTTGCTGTTCTCGAAGCCGATCCAGATGCGGCCATCGTGCAGGACCAAAGATTCGCTGTCGCGATCGGCCTTGCTGCCGCGCTCCCCCGGACCCTCCATCAGTGGGACGATCTCGACGCGGTCGCCCCCGGGTGGCGGGGCGAAGCGGAAGATCATGCCCTGGTCGCTCAGCGCCAGTAGCTGGTCGCCGTCCACCGCCAGTCCGGAGATCGCGCCGAAGCGGCGGTCGTCGCTGGTGAGCTTCCAGCCGCCCAGATAGCGCAGCGGGCCGAGATCCTGCTGGCCGGGATCGTCGGGATTGAGCGGCACGGCCTCCGCGAACAGGCGCGCCCCGGCCGCATCGCCCGGCCCGGGCGGGGGCACGGTCGCGATCGGCGTGGCGAGGAGGAAGAAGGCGAGCAGAGCCGCGGCCGCGCGGGCGAGTCGGCGCATCGGCTCAGGCGGTTTCGAACAGAGCGGCGAGCTGTTCGACCATCGTTCCGCCCAATTGCTCGGCGTCCATGATGGTGACGGCGCGGGCATAATAGCGCGTAACATCGTGGCCGATGCCGATCGCGATCAGTTCGACCGGCGAGCGGGTCTCGATCCAGCCGATCACCTGGCGCAAATGGCGTTCCAGATAGGTGCCGCTGTTCACGCTGAGCGTCGAATCATCGACCGGCGCGCCGTCGCTGATCACCATCAGTATGCGGCGTTCCTCGGGCCGGGAAATCAGCCGTGCATGCGCCCACAGCAGAGCCTCGCCGTCGATATTTTCCTTCAGCAGCCCTTCGCGCATCATAAGGCCGAGATTCTTGCGGGCGCGGCGCCACGGCTCGTCCGCCTGCTTGTAAACGATGTGGCGCAGATCGTTGAGGCGGCCGGGCGTCGGCGGGCGGCCTTCGGAGAGCCAATTCTCGCGCGCCTGTCCGCCTTTCCAGGCGCGGGTGGTGAAGCCGAGAATCTCGACCTTCACGCCGCAACGCTCCAGCGTGCGGGCGAGGATGTCGGCGCTGATCGCCGCAATGGAGATCGGCCGGCCGCGCATTGAGCCCGAATTGTCGATCAGCAGGGTGACAATGGTATCGCGGAACTCGGTGTCGAGCTCGACCTTGTACGACAAGGACTGGCCCGGATTGACGACCACCCGCGCCAGCCGCGCCGCGTCGAGCATGCCTTCTTCCTGATCGAAGGCCCAGGAGCGCGATTGCTGGGCCATCAACCGGCGCTGCAGGCGGTTGGCGAGCTTGGTGACGGCGCTTTGCAGATGGACCAATTGCTGGTCAAGATAAGAGCGCAGCCGACCGAGTTCCTCCTCGTCGCACAAATCGGCCGCGCCGATCACTTCGTCGAAGCGGGTGGTGAAGACCTTATAGTCGAAGCTTGGCGGCAAGTCCGACAGCGGCCGGTTCGGGCGGACCGGCATGATCCCGGATTCCGCATCGTCGCCCAGGCCGCCGTCGCTCTCGTC
>JBBSLM010000298.1:0-3463 GCA_038255245.1 Sphingomonadales bacterium | reverse complement strand
GGACAGGCTGGCGTGGCCGAGCAATTCCTGCAGCTGGCGCAAATCCGCGCCGCGGCCGAGCAAATGGGTGGCGAAGCTGTGACGCAGCGCGTGTGGCGTCGTCCGCTCGCCCAGGCCCAAGGCGCGACGGGCGTGGCGGACGGCGCGGCGGACCAGTTCCGGATTGAGCGCGCCGCCGCGCGCACCGCGGAAGAGCGGCTCGTCGCGGTCCGGTTGGTAGGGGCAGAGTTCGAGATAGCGCTCGATCGCTTCGCGCACTTGCGGGAGCAATGGCACAAGCCGGGTCTTCGCGCGCTTGCCGGTGACGGTCAGCACGTCGCCCAAGGGCAATGCCGCGCCGGTCAGACCGAGGGCCTCGCCGACCCGCAGGCCGCCGCCGTAAAGCAGCAGCAGCACCGCGAAATCGCGTGCGCCGATCCAGGGTTCGGATGCGTTATCCGCTGCTTCTTGAGCGAGATTGACCACGTCGGCGGGGGAGACCGGGCGCGGCACGCTGCGCTTCTGCTTCGGCCCCTTCAGCAGGGGCGCCGCCTCGCCCGTCGCGAAGGCGATGAAGCCGCGCACGGCGGAGAGTTCGCGCGCGGCGGAGGCGTTGGCCAGTCCACAGGAGCGCCGCGCGGCGAGGAAGGCGCGCAGATCGGCGGCGCTCAGCTGGCCGAGTTCGTCCGGCCCGACGGCACCGCCAAGATGCGCTTCGAGGAAGGCGATCAGCCGGTGCGCGGTGGCGGTATAGGCACGCACGGTGTGGACGGAGCGGCGGCGTTCGCGCAGCAGATAATCGTGCCAGCGCGCGGCGATCGCGCGAGCCGGGGATTCGCTCAGGGGGTCAGCCACCGGTCCACGCTGCGCATGAGGACCGAGCCGAGGAACAGCAAAAGCTCGGAGCCCTGGCGCGTCTCGAAACCCTGGCCCCGGCGCTGGCCGAGCGCCAGCAGGCCGCTGGTCTGGGAGTTGATTCCGGCGAGCGGCACCAGCGCCTCGGCGCGGATCAACTCACAGGCCGGGCCGAACAAGGGATGGCCGCGCTCGACCGACCGGAGCACGACGCTGTCGAAGCCGTCGATCGAGCGCGCGATCACCCGCGGATCGACGAGATGCAATCCGCTGGCATCGGCCCGCAGCGCGGTGTCGCCCGCGACCAGCGCCAGCGCGACCGCGTCGAGCCCCAGGGTTTGCGGCCATTCCTGCGTGACGATGTGGACGAGATGATCGAGCCCATCGGCCTCGATCGCCGACAGCACCGCTTCGTGGATCGCCGCCACCGTGCCGCTATGGCCCCGGGCGAAGGCGATCAGATCCTGATTGGCTTCCTCGGCCGCCGCGACGCGCGCGCGCAATTGCGCAAGCGCATGATCCTGAAAGGAAACGACCTGGGCCATGGTGGCAAGCTTACGCCGGATATGGTTAAGAGGCGATGGACGAAATGGGGCGATGCGATGGCCCGTTGACGCGCAAGTTGACCTACGCGCCGGGCGCCCTATCTGGGCGGCGCGAGGCCACGTCCTCCCCCTCCTGATGAGGGCATAAGCCCGGGACGGCCCGGCGATCTCGAAGGAGAATCGTCATGGCCTGGCTCATTCTTGTCATCGCTGGCGGGCTGGAGGTCGTCTGGGCCTTCGCGATGAAGCAGTCGGATGGCTTCACCCGCCTGTGGCCATCCATCCTCACCCTCGGCGCGATGGCGATCAGCTTCGCCTTGCTGTCTTGGTCGATGCGGACCTTGCCGCTCGGCACCGCTTACGCGGTCTGGACCGGGATCGGCGCATTGGGCGCCTTCGCGGTCGGCATCTTCTTTCTGGGCGAATCCGCCAACCCGATGCGCGTCGCCGCTGCGCTGATGATCGGCGGCGGGATCTTGCTGATGAAGCTGTCGAGCGAGGGGTGAGCGTAATGCTCAACCCTCCCCCTTGTGGGGAGGGCTGGGAGGGGGCTCGGCAGCGTCTGCTGCCGAATAAAGACCCTCTTGCGAGCCGGACGGCTCGCGCCCCCACCCCATGAGCAGGTTCGGATCGCCCCGCGATCCGAAGCCATGTCCGGGGGACGTGGCGACCTGCTCATCCTCCCCACAAGGGGGAGGGGCTTGTTTTCACCCGATCGCCTGCCCTGTCTTCGTCCAATCGTCGAGGAAGGCCTGGATGCCGCTGTCGGTGAGCGGGTGCTTGAACAGCTGGCGGATCACGGCGGGCGGCGCGGTCATCACGTCGGCGCCGATCTTGGCCGCTTCCAGCACGTGGATGGGATTGCGCACGCTCGCCACCAGGATCTCCGTCGGGAAATCGTAATTGTCGTAGATCAGCCGGATGTCGGCGATCAGCTCCATGCCCGGATAGCCGACATCGTCGTGGCGGCCGACGAAGGGCGAGATGAAGGTCGCGCCGGCCTTGGCCGCGAGCAAGGCCTGATTGGCGCTGAAGCAGAGGGTGACGTTCACCATCGTGCCGTCGCTGGTCAGCTTCTTGCAGGTCTTCAGGCCGTCGATAGTGAGCGGCACCTTGACGGCGACATTGTCCGCGATCTTCCGGACGATCTCCGCTTCGCGCATCATCCCTTCATGATCGAGCGCGACGACTTCGGCCGAGACCGGGCCGGGGACGATCGCACAAATATCCCTCACCACTTCCAGGAAGTCGCAGCCGGCCTTGTGGATCAGCGAGGGATTGGTGGTGACGCCATCGAGCAGCCCGGTTTCGGCAAGATCGCGAATGTCGGCAATGTCGGCGGTGTCGACGAAGAATTTCATGGGCTTCCTCAAAACTTGGAGTGCGGCGCGAGCGAAGGCATTGTAGCGCCTTCCCCTTCTCCTCCGCTCCTAACAGTGAAATCCGATGCGCTCTATCCTTGTCGCCTCTATCCTGTTCCTCGCTACGCCGGTCGCTGCCCAGCAGACCGACAGCCAGCTTTGGTTCCAGGTCAATGGCTCGGTCGAGATCGGCGCGAACCAGAAGATCACGCTGGAGAGTATCGGCCGCTTCAGTGATCGCGCGGAGGGCTTCTCCCACGCGGAGGCTGGAATCCTCTTCACCCACAAGACGCCGGGCGGGATCGAGCTTTCGATCGGTTACCGCCATGTCGAGGATTGGAATCGCGGCGATCGCCTGCCCAATGAAGAAAGACTGCGGCAGATGGTGCTGGTGCCGTTGGGCTCTGGCTTTAACGGTCGGCTGCGTTTCGAACAAAGAATGCGCGAAAGCGGTCAGGAGATCGCCTTCCGCTTGCGCCCCAGGCTCGGCTTCGAGACTCCGCTCAGCGGCGATGTCAAATTGTTCGCGACCTCCGAACATTTCCTGAACCTCAACGACACCGCCTGGGGGGCGAATGGCGGTTATGAGCGGATGCGCAACGCTGTCGGCCTCTCGATCCCGCTCGGTGGCGAGCTGCGCGGCGAGGTCGGCTATCTGAATCAATATCGCTACGGCCGCGATGGCGCGCGTGATCAGATGGATCATGTCGCGACCTTCACCTT
>JBBSLM010000297.1:0-3470 GCA_038255245.1 Sphingomonadales bacterium | reverse complement strand
CGGTGATCAACAGCCGGTCGGCGGTGCCGGCAATCACCTGCCCGCCCCCGATCGTCGCGGCGATCGGCGCCTCGGCCAGCGCTTGCGGCGAGAACAAATCGGCGAAGCGGGGGTCGTCGATCACCCGGCAGGCAGCGTCGATCAACGCCTCGCGGAATGCCGGGTCCGGCGCATCGCCCGATCGTTCCAGCCAGGCCCCTGCCCGCGCCCTGCGCTCGTCCTGCGGCACGTCGGGGAGCCGCTCGAACAGGCGGTGCAGCAATTTCCCCCTCAGCGCCTCGCGCCGCAGCTCCGGCCCCGGCGGCGGGTAGGGGGCTTCGTCCTCGCCGATCGACGATGGCGCGAGTGGGCGGGGCGGGCGTTCTTCGGTGGGGGCTGTCTGCTTGAGCCATGCGGGAAGAGAAGAAGTACCACCCCCAGCCCCTCCAGCAAATGCTGGAGGGGAGTCAGATTGTGCCTGACCCGAACGCACCTGACTCCCCTCCGAGCCTTCTTGGAGGGGCTGGGGGTGGCTCTTGATCACGACGCCATGCGCCATTGCCCCGCCCCAATCCGCATCCTCGTCCCAGCCCGCGCCCAGCGCCATCAGTCCCCGCTCGACCGCATTGTACCAGCTCTCCTCAGGCGGCGCCTTCGCCCGTGCGCCAAGCGCGCCGCCGACATAGAGCCGCTCCCGCGCCCGCGTCATCGCGACATAGAGCAGCCGCCAATGCTCCTCGCGGTCGCGGGTGTCCTGTGCTGCCACGATGGTCGAGATCGGCTCGATTTCCAGATCCTTGCCCGGCCGCGGCACCGGCACCGCGCCATCCTCGCCCATCGGAAGGCCCGCGAAGCGCACGCCGCCGCCCATTTTTTTGGGATCGGCGCAGGCATCGGCCAAGATCACCACTGGCGCCTCCAGCCCCTTTGCGCCGTGCACTGTCATCACCCGCACCGCGTCGCGCGGCGCGGACGGATCGCGCGTGATCTTCACGTCGCCGCGCGAGAACCAGTCGAGGAAGCGCGCCAGCGAGGGCGCCCCTTCCTTCTCGAAATCCAGGGCGCTGGTCAGCAATTCCTCGATCGGATCACGCGCCTCGACGCCCAGCCGGGCCAGCAATTTGCGCCGCCCGTCGAGCGGCCCCGACAGCAATCGTTCGAAAAATTCGTGCGGCGTGGCGAGGTCGGCATGGCCGAGCATGTCATAAAGCGGTTGCAGGTCCAGATTGCTCTGCGCGCGCAGCCACGGCCAGAGCGCCCTCCCCTTGCGGCCCTTGGCAGCGGCGTAGAGCTGATCCTGGTCCCACCCCAGCAAGGGCGAGACCAGGAGGCCCGCGAGATTCAGATCGTCCAGCGGCTGGAGCGCGAAGCGGGCGGCGGCGAGCAGATCCTGCACCGCCAGCGGTGCAGACAAGGTCATCCGGTCCACCCCCGCCACCGGCACCCCCTCGGCATGGAGCCGCGCGACGATCAGCCCCGCCAGCTCGCCGCGGCTCCTCAGCAGGACCAAAATATCCTGCGGCTGCAGCGGCCGCCGCTCCTTGCCGACCGGGAAGGGCCGGTCGATCCACGCCTTCACCTGCCGGGCAAGCTTGCGCGCATAGAGGCGTACCGAATCGCTCAGCCAGCCCTCCTCGCCTTCATCCTCCTCTTCGGCCGCGGCGACGAACGGCCGCCAAAGCGTGACCGATCCAGGCAGCTTCGGATTGTGGCTCTCATGCCGGTTCGGCAGGCGGGGGAGGCCGATCGTCTCGTGCCCCAATGCGCCGATCACGCTGTCCACCGCCTCCAGCACCGGCGGCGCCGAGCGGAAGCTCCGGTCCATCGACAGATCGAGGAAGGCCGGGGGCAATTCCGTATCGCGAACCGCCCGCATCCCGCCTTGCGCCAGCAGGAAATCGTGGACGCTGCCGCGCAATGCCTCGGCCTGCCTGGCGAAATGCGCCCGCGCCCGCTCGAACTCGGCCGGATCGGTGCCCTGGAAGCTGAAGATCGCCTGTTTGAAATCGCCGACCGTGAAGATCGTCCGATGCCGCGGGTCACGCCCTTCCCCGGCGAAAAATTCCCCGGCCAGCGCCTCGACGATGCTCCATTGCGCGCGGTTGGTGTCCTGCGCCTCGTCGACCAGGATATGATCGGTCTGCTGGTCCAGTTTGTAGCGGACCCAATCGCCCATGCCCGGCGTCGCCAGCAATTTCTCCGCCTCGCGGATCAAATCGTCGAAATCGACTAGCCCCTGCGCGCGCTTCGCATCCACATAGGCGCCGGCGAAGGCCTGCCCTGCCCGCAGCCCCGCCGCGGCGAGCGCCACCCATTCCGCCGTCCGGCGCATTTTCAGCAGCCGGCCGCAGCAATCTGCCAGCCGCGCGGCGTGATCGCCATAATCGGGCGCGACCTTCAGCAGCCCGGCACTCGCCTTGCGCGGCTCGCCCTTGCCGGTGACGAAGACGCTCAGCAACGCGTCGAGCGACGCGGCGCGCGCGGCCGGATCGCTCCCCCGCCACGCCGCGATCCGGTCCGCGAAGCCCAGCCCCGTCGCCGTCCCCCACGCCGCATGCGCCTCCGCCGCGCGGGCCAGCGACGCCATGTCGAACAGTTCGTCGCAGCATTGGGCAGAGATCAGATCCTCGATATCGCCCTGGTCGAGCTCGAACGCCTCGCGCAGTCGCGGTTCGATCCCCTGCGCCGCCCCGAGGGCCGCCATCGCCGCCGGCACCCGCGCCGCCGCCTGCAACAGCCCTTCCGCGGTCGCCTCGCCGAAGCGCAGCGAAAGCGCCTGCACGTCGCGGATCAACGGCAGATCGCCGCCGGCTTCTGCCCGCACCAGCAATTCCGCCAATGTCGAGCGCGCCAATTGCTGCTGTTCGCGCTCCTCCAGCGGCCGGAAGCCGGGCGTCAGTCCGGCCTCCGCCGGGAACGAGCCCAGCAGGCTTTGCGCGAAGGCGTGAATGGTCTGAATGCGCAGGCCGCCGCCCGGTGCTTCCAGCACCCGCGCGAACAGGCTGCGCGCCCGCTCCAGCAAAGGCGGGGTCGGAACCTCGCCCAGATTTTCGAGATCGAGCTCCAGCGCCGCCCGCTTCAGCCGCACCCAGCGCGCCAGCCGGCCATGAATGCGCTGCGCCATTTCCGCCGCGCCCGCCTTCGTGAAGGTCAGGCACAGGATCGTCTCCGGCGCGACGCCACGCAGCAGCAGCCGCAACACTCGCGCGGTCAGCACATGCGTCTTGCCCGTCCCCGCCGACGCGGCGAGCGCGGCATGGTGATCGGGCGAGGAGGCGTCGCGCTGCGCCCCCTGGAGCTTGTCGAGGGGCTTCAGCCGGCCGCCCAAGGGAGGATCACTTGCATCGCTATTGCGTTGGTAGGATCGCAGCGTGAAGCTGACAAGCGCAGGCCCCGGGCAGGGAAGAGAAAGGGTGGCGCCGCTGTTGGCCAGCCGTTACGCTCGACCCGAGAAAAATGAGGATTTCGCCACCATGACCGCCAAGCCCACT
>JBBSLM010000296.1:0-3513 GCA_038255245.1 Sphingomonadales bacterium | reverse complement strand
ATCATCGCGGAGGGCGTGATCCCGGCCGAGATCGTCCTCGGCAATCCGCAATATTGCATTCCCGTCGCCGGTGCGCGGCCGCCGCACGGCATTTACGCGCACATTTGCGGGATCGACATCGTCCGCACCGGGCCGGACGATTTCTACGTGCTGGAGGACAATGCCCGCACCCCGTCCGGCGTTTCCTACATGCTGGAAAATCGCGAGGCGATGCTGCGGCTGTGCCCGGAATTGTTCGACACATTCCCGGTCGCGCCGGTCGATTCCTATCCCGAATTGCTGCGCGAGACGCTGGCCGCCGCCTCGCCGCATGGGGCGTGGGAGCCCAAATGCGTGCTGCTGACGCCGGGCCATTATAATTCCGCTTTCTACGAACATTCCTTCCTCGCCGACAATATGGGCATCGAGCTGGTCGAGGGGCGCGATCTGGAAGTCGACGACGACGTGGTCTGGATGCGCACGACCGAGGGCCGGGTGCGGGTCGACGTCATCTACCGGCGGATCGACGACGCCTTCCTCGATCCGATCGTCTTCAACCCCGATTCGATGCTGGGCGTGCCGGGGCTGCTGGCGGCCTATATCGCCGGCAACGTCGCGATCGTGAACGCGCCCGGCACCGGCATCGCCGACGACAAGGCGATCTATTCCTACATGCCGGAGATCGTCCGCTTCTACATGGGCGAGGAAGCGAAGCTTCCGAACGTACAGACCTGGCGCTGCCGGGAGCCGGAGGCGCTGAACTATGTGCTGGAGAATTTGTCCGAGCTGGTGGTGAAGCTGGTCGACGGCTCCGGCGGCTATGGCATGCTGGTCGGGCCGACCTCGACCAGGAAGGAGATCGAGACCTTCCGCGCCGCTCTGGTCGCCGAGCCCGCGCGCTAC
Organism: Sphingomonadales bacterium; assembly: GCA_038255245.1. Classification (GTDB taxonomy): domain Bacteria; phylum Pseudomonadota; class Alphaproteobacteria; order Sphingomonadales; family Sphingomonadaceae; genus Allosphingosinicella. The sequence continues at coordinate 2,631 of JBBSLM010000296.1, read as the reverse complement.
ATCGCCCAGCCGACGCTGGCGCTGTCCACCGTCCCGACCTTCACCGACGCGGGTCTGGCGCCGCGACACGTCGATTTCCGCCCGTTCGTGCTGAGCAAATGGAACGAGGTGGTGACGGTACCTGGCGGCCTGACCCGGGTGGCGTTGCGCAAAGGGTCGCTGGTTGTGAATTCCAGCCAGGGCGGCGGCACCAAAGACAGTTTCGTGCTGGCTGATACGGGCGAGGCCGGCTGATGCTCTCGCGCACCGCTTCCAACCTTTTCTGGATCGGCCGCTACATGGAGCGGGCGGAGTTCGTCGCCAGCCTGGTCGAAGCGACGATCCGCCTCGATTCGCTCGGCGTGCGCAACCAGAGCGACCGCACCTGGAAAAGCGCGCTGGCGGTGGCCGGGGCGACCAAGGGCTTCGCCGCGACCGGCGAGAATCTCGGCGGTTTCGCGGCGCGGCGGTATCTCACGCTCAGTGAGAGCAATGCGAGTTCGGTCCGCTCGAGCCTCGCCGCCGCGCGCGACAATGCCCGGGCCGCGCGCAACGCCTTGTCGCGCGATGGCTGGGAAGCGATCAACCGCGCCTGGGTCACCGTTCGCGACCGCTCCAGTCCCGGCGGCACGCAGGCGACCCTGGCGATGACCGACGCGCTGCGCGCCGAAGCGCGCGGCTTCGAAGGCGCCTTGATGCGGATGCTGCGCACGGAATCCTATTGGTTCGTGCGGCTCGGCCAGATGATCGAGCGCGCCAGCAGCACCGCGCGCCTTCTGGACGTGAAATATTATCTGCTGCTGCCCGAAGACGAGCCGGTCGGCGGCACGCTCGATCGCGACCAGTGGAACACCATTCTCCACATCGTCTCGGCCCGGCTCGCTTACCGTCTGCTCTATCCCGAAGGGCTGCGGCCGTGGCTGGTCGCGGATCTGTTGATCCTGCGCACCGAAATGCCGCGCTCCTTGCACTTCGCCGCCGCCGAGACAGTCGAACTGCTCGCCGAATGCGGCGCGCGCACCGGCCGGCAGGGCGAGGCCGACCGCATGGCCCGCCAGCGCCTGACCATGCTCGAGACGGCGAAAATTGGCGACGTCTTCCAGCACGGCCTGCACGAATGGCTAAGCCGCTTCATCGCCGACAATGACGAGCTCGGCCGCGCCATCGCCGCGCAATTCCGGTTCCCCTGATGCAGCTCGCGGTCCGCTATTCCACCGCTTACCGCTACGAGCATGCGGCGGCGCGGCACGTGCAATTGCTGCGCGTCACGCCGTCCAGCTTCGCCGGCCAGAATGTGCTCGACTGGCGAGTCGATGTGGACAGCGATGCGCGGCTGCGCGAGCATCGCGACGGCTATGGCAATATCGTTCACATGCTCTACCTCGATCACCCGGTCGAGGCGCTGACCATCGATGTCACCGGTCGGGTGCTGACCGAGGACCGTGCCGGCATCGTCGAGGGCCTTCCCAACGATCTGCCGCCACAAATTTTCCTGCGCAACACGCCGCTGACCGAAGCGCATGGCTCGCTCGTCACGCTCGCCCACGCGCTGGCCGGGCATGACGCGAATCCGCGCGATCTGCTCCACCACCTCGTCGAGCGGCTGCACCTGCGCATGCGCTTCGACACGGAGGCGACGGCGGTCGGCACCACGGCGAGCGATGCCTATGAGGCCGGGCACGGCGTTTGCCAGGATTATGCCCACATCTTCTGCGCGGTGGCACGCTTTCTCGGCATCCCGGCGCGCTATATTTCCGGCCATTTGTTCCGCCGCGACGGCTTCAACGTGCAACCGGCCACCCACGCCTGGGCCGAGGGCTGGTGCCCCGATCTGGGCTGGATCGCCTTCGATCCGACCAACGGCATCTGTGCCGACGACGCCTATGTCCGCGTCGCCTGCGGCCTCGACTATCGCGACGCCGCGCCTTTCTCCGGCACCGTCGATGGCGGCGGGCGGCAGGAGATGGACGTGCGGGTCGAAGTGCAGCAAATCCGGCAGCGCCAGATGCAGCGGCAACAATAAGCTGGTAGGTGCGGATCCTTCGCGAGAGGGACAAGCCAGAAGGGACGCACCATGACCTATTGCGTGGGAATGCTGCTCGAAGAGGGGCTGATCCTGATGTCGGACACCCGCACCAACGCGGGCATCGACAATTTCTCGATCTTCAAGAAATTGCATTTGCTCGCTCAAGGCGACGACCGAATCATTTACGCCTGCACCGCCGGCAATTTGTCGGTCAGCCAGACGGCGATCAGCATCGTGCAGGAAGGGTTGCCGGTCGAGGACCCGACGGACGAGGATGGCCGCCGCACGCTCGACGAGGTGCCGACGATGTTCCGCGCCGCGGATCTGCTCGGCGCCGCAAAGCAGATCGCCACGCGCCATGTCGCTTCGGCGCTCAAGGGCATGAACGTCCCGATCGGCGCCAGTTCTCTGCTCGGCGGCCGGGTCGGCGACGGGCCACCCGAACTCTACCTGATCTACGACGCCGGCAATTTCATCCAGTGCAAGCCGGACACCCCCTTCTTCCAGATCGGCGAGACCAAATATGGCCGCCCGATCCTCGACCGCGAGCTGAAGCGCGACACGCCGCTCGCCGATGCGCTGAAGTTCGGCTTCCTGTCGTTCGACGCGGCGATGGCGTCGAACCT
>JBBSLM010000295.1:0-3546 GCA_038255245.1 Sphingomonadales bacterium | reverse complement strand
CGGGGGGCGCGGGAATCGACGAGCCGCCACCGCCGCAGGAGCTGAGCAGCAGCGCCGCGATCGCGATTGCCGACGTGCCGGGCTTCATCTCAACCTGCGGATGGCCGCGGCCGCACGGCCGAGGCTCGCCCGGAAATCACGTGGACGGTAAACATTGGGCTCGCGCACCGCCTGATAGGCCGCGTTGATGTCGGCGCGGATGCCCTGCACGGCATTGGCGGAGACGCCGCCATTGGCGACCAGCGCGCTGAGTAGGGTATCGGTCGCCATAACCGCCTGTACGCTGCCGGCATAATCGGTGAATCGTTCACTGACCGCCGTGCTGGTGATTTCGGCGATGATCTGGAAGACCTGATCGTTGCCGATTTCGCGGGAGGCAAAGGCATTGCCCAGTGCCGCCGCGTCGCGCTTCAGCCGGTTTGCGGCCGCGCGAACATTGGCGGGATCGCTGGTCATCGCCGCGTGGAAAGCGCGGCTGCTTGCGTCGAAGCGCTGGCCCTCGGCGCGGGCGACGACGCGCGCCGCCGCCGAGAGCATGATCATATTCTCGTCATTGTAAGGCGGCATGCCGAGCGTGAGCGGGCGGGAGGGATTGTCGACGATCGTCTGATCGAACTGCGGATTGTCGAAGATGCGCCGGTGACAGGAGTGGCAGTCCAGGAAATAGAATTCCGGGAAGATGCCGAGCCGCCCGCGCGGGCCGGTGAACAGATCCAGCGAGCGTTCCAGCGCCATCGCCTGGCCGACCGCCCACATCTGTACGTTGCTGACCGGCGACTTGCGGCGGCGATAATCGGGATCGTCGTCATGATGCGCCTGCAGGGTCGAGAACAGGTCGAGTTCGAACGAGATGCGCGGGTGGCCCGCCGCCATCAGCCGGTGGGTGACAAAGCGGTTGGGATCCTCATTGCCGAAATGGCAGTCGAGGCAGACGCGGGCCCGTTCGCGCGGGCTTTCGAGCGGCACCAGGCCGCGCGCGACGCTGCCCTGATGCGTCGCGCCGGCGGAATAATGGTAGGCGAGATAGCCAGAGGCCGGGCCGTGACAGGCCTCGCAGCCGACTCCGTCGGAGCGCAGGAAGCGAGCGCCGCGGGCGGGGGAGGGGGCCGGAGTCGCGTGGCAACCGAGACATTCCGGCGCCGAGGTGGCTTCGCCCAGCCCGAGCCGCTGCGCGATCTGGCGCGAGCGCGGCTCCTGCAGCACCGCGAAGGCGCGGCTGTGCGCCCCAGCGGCGCTGGCCGGGTCCTGCCAGAGCAGGATTTCGTCCTGCCGCACCACGCCGACCGGCGTGTCGTCGGCATGCGGGCCGAGGTCGGGCGAGGCATTGGGGACGCTGCGGCCGTGACAGGTGCTGCCCGCGCAACTGGCGACACCGAGAAAATTGCCGGAAGGCCCGGAGGTTTCGGTCTGCGCCTGGGCGGTCGCCTGCGCGCCCTCGACGCCGAACAGCAGGCCGGTGACAGCGACCGCTGCCATCAGCAGGGTCGCGACCCCGACTGCGATGCTGCGACTTCCCCCGGCCATGGTCCCCCCGCGGCGCCCGGCTTTACACACCGGGCCGTCAATCTATGCGGAATACCGCCGTTTCGATCAACCAAGAAACCGGCGGAAATGCGCGACCTGTCGGATGACAGGGGCGGTAAAGCGCATTAGGGCTAGTCGGGTTCGGGGGGATTGGATCGGCTGCGCGTGCCCGCAGCGTCCAGCGCCTCGTCCGTGTCGCGTGCCGGTAGGACTTTGCGGAGACGGCGAACATGACGAAGGCCTCAGACCTGTTCATCCAGTGCCTCGAGGAAGAGGGCTGCGAATATATCTTCGGCGTTCCCGGCGAAGAAAATCTCGACATGCTGGACAGCCTGTCGCGCTCCAAGACGATCAAGCTGATCCTGACCCGCCACGAACAGGGCGCCGGCTTCATGGCCGCCACCTATGGCCGCCACACCGGCAAGACTGGTGTGTGCATGGCCACCCTGGGTCCGGGCGCAACCAATTTCGTCACCGCGGCGGCCTATGCGCAGCTGGGCGGGATGCCGATCCTGATGGTCACCGGCCAGAAACCGATCAAGAAGTCGAAACAGGGCCGCTTCCAGATCCTCGACGTCGTGTCGATGATGGGGCCGATCACCAAATATACCCACCAGCTCGCCAGCGCCGACAATATCCCGAGCCGGGTGCGCGAGGCCTATCGCCTGGCCGAGGAGGAGAAGCCCGGCGCGACTCACCTCGAATTCCCCGAGGACATTGCCGAGGAGAAGACCGACAGCCGGCCGATCAAGCCGTCGATCGCCCGCCGCCCTTCCGCGGAGGAGAAAGCGGTCCGCGCCGCAGTGACGAAGATCGAGGGGGCCAGGGCGCCCCTTCTCGTGATCGCCGCCGGCGCCAACCGCAAGACCACGGGCCGCATGCTGCTCCAGTTTATCGAGAAGACCGGCATCCCCTTCCTGACCACCCAACTCGGCAAGGGCGTGATCGACGAACAGCACCCACTCTTCCTTGGCTGCGCGGCGCTGTCGTCGGGCGACTTTGTCCATCGCTGCGTGGAAGCGGCCGACCTGATCATCAATGTCGGCCACGACGTGATCGAAAAGCCGCCTTTCTTCATGCAAAATGGCGGCACCGAGGTGATCCACGTGTCGAGCCGCTCGGCCGAGGTCGATCCGGTCTATTTCCCGCAAGTCGAGGTGCTGGGCGATATCGCCAACGCGATCTGGCAGATGAAGAACGATATCACGCCGTCGGGCGGATGGAATTTCGACAAGATGCTCGGCTATCGCAAGGCCGAAGTCGAGCATACCGCCAGCCTGGACACCGACGACCGCTTCCCGATTTTCCCGCCCTATCTGGTCCGCAAGATTCGCGAGGCGATGCCGTCCGACGGCATCATCTGCCTCGACAATGGCGTCTACAAAATCTGGTTTGCGCGTAATTATGCGGCGCGGCAGGCGAACACCGTGCTGCTCGACAACGCGCTGGCGACGATGGGCGCTGGTTTGCCGAGCGCGATGGCGTCGGCGATGGTCTATCCCGATCGCAAGGTCATGGCGATCTGCGGTGACGGCGGCTTCATGATGAACAGCCAGGAGATGGAGACCGCGGTCCGCCTGAAGCTCAACATCACCGTGCTGATCCTGCGCGACGACAGCTACGGCATGATCCGCTGGAAGCAGGCCAATATGGGCTTCGAGGATTTCGGCCTGACCTACGGCAATCCGGATTTCGTCAAATATGCGGAAGCCTATGGCGCGAACGGCCATCGCGTGGACAGCGCCGAGAGCCTGGCGAAAATCCTGGCGCATTGCCTCGATACGCCCGGCGTTCATCTCATAGACTGCCCGGTCGACTATAGTGAGAACGATCAGATCCTGAACAAGGATATCAAGGAGCAGAGCGCGGCGCTGTAGCTCCGCCCGCGCGGGAGACGATTAGTGAAAAGTGTATCCAGAATATTGGCCGCCATCGTCCTGCTCGGCACGGCGACGTCGGTGACGGCGCAGTCGTTCAATCAGGAACTGGGCCGCTACCGGGCTGCGAAGTTCGAGTGCGAGG
>JBBSLM010000294.1:0-3555 GCA_038255245.1 Sphingomonadales bacterium | reverse complement strand
CCGGCCTCGGCCTATGACATTGCCGACAAGGTCTCGGCCGATCAGGGCCGCCGGGTCGCGGCGAACAGCGTCTATCGCATCCTCGATCTGTTCGTCGGCGCCAACCTCGCGCGCAAGGTCGAAAGCGCCAACGCCTATGTCGCCAACGACCATCCCGATTGCCTGCACGATTGCATCTTCCTGATCTGCGACAATTGCGGGCAGGCGACGCATTTGGACGACGACCGCATCACCGGCGGCGTCCGCGCCGCCGCCAAGGCCGCCGGCTTCGCCCCCGAGCGCCCGGTGATCGAAGTGCGCGGCAAATGCGGGGATTGCGAGCCGGGCTGAGCCGCTTTTAGTCCGCGGGAACGGCGCCGCGTGTCAGTGCGCGCGGTCGCGACAACGGACTCGGGCGCCACACGCCGTCACGGCCTGCCATTTCGACCGTGATGGAGAGGCGGTCTTCGCCGAGCCTGCGCCACAGGGTCTGGGCGCGCTGCCTTGGCGACCGCGCCGCCGCCTGCCGCGACGCAGTGCGCGTGACGAAGGCGTCGCCCTGATAGTGTGCAAACATCTCATAACGCTCCCCGCCCTCGCGCGCGCAGTCGAAGCGGAGGCGTTCCTCCCGGGCCGATGTGAGTACGCATTCGTCGCGGCGGTCTAGGCGGGGAAAATGACGGAGCGAGGCGATCACAAAGCGGCCCTCGCGAATGCTGAAGCATTCCGAGATGAAAGCGCCATAGGGGCCGCGCTCGACAAAGCATGACCCGGCAAGCTGCTCGATCCAGCCATATGTCCCGGATGGCGGCGCGAGAAAGGCGCTCAGCGTCGGCGGCTGGAGGGTGGCGAGGAGCAAGGCGGCGAGCATGGCCGGGAACATCCCCGGCCCGGCCTGAACCGCGGATGGTCGGGCCGGCCCGCATGACGCCATCCTGAGCAATATATGATCCCGCGTTTCGCGTTCGACAGCCTTGTTGGCAAAGGCTAAATGACGCAGCCATGACAGACCGCCCCGCCACCCCCTTGCTCGACACGATCGCTTCGCCCGAGCAGCTGCGCGCGCTCGAACCCGGCCAGCTTCGCCAGTTCGCCGATGAATTGCGCGCCGAGACGATCGGGGCGGTCTCCGTCACCGGCGGGCATCTCGGCGCGGGCCTGGGCGTGGTCGAGCTGACCACCGCGATCCATTATGTCTTCGATACGCCGCGCGATAAATTGGTCTGGGACGTCGGCCACCAATGTTATCCGCACAAGATCCTCACCGGCCGGCGCGACCGCATCCGCACCTTGCGCACCGGCGGCGGGCTGAGCGGCTTCACCAAGCGCTCCGAGAGCGAATATGATCCATTTGGGGCCGCGCACAGCTCGACCTCGATCAGCGCCGCTCTGGGCTTCGCCATCGCCAACAAATTGAAGAACCAGCCCGGCCGCGCCATCGCGGTGATCGGCGACGGCGCGATGACCGCGGGCATGGCCTATGAGGCGATGAACAATGCCGAAGGCGCGGGCAACCGCCTGATCGTCATCCTCAATGACAATGACATGTCGATCGCGCCGCCCGTGGGCTCACTCAGGAATTCGCTCGCGCGGCTGGTCAGCTCGGGCAAGTATCTGACGCCGCGCAAACTCGCCAAGCGGATCGCCCGCAAGCTGCCCGATCCGATCCACCATGCCGCCAAGCGCGTCGAGGAATATGCGCGGGGCATGCTGACCGGCGGCACGCTCTTCGAGGAGTTGGGCTTCTATTATGTCGGCCCGGTCGACGGCCATAATGTCGAGGCTCTGGTCGAGGTGCTCGAAAATGTCCGGGACACGGAGGAAGGCCCGATCCTCGTCCATGTCGTCACCAAGAAGGGCAAGGGCTATGGACCGGCCGAGGAAGCGGCGGACAAATATCACGGCGTGCAGAAGTTCGACGTCGTCTCCGGCGTGCAGGCCAAGGCCCCGCCGGGCCCGCCCGCCTACCAGAATGTGTTCGGCGAGACTTTGGCCAAGCTGGCCGAAACCGACGACCGCATCGTCGCCATCACCGCCGCGATGCCGGGCGGCACCGGCGTCGACAAATTCGCTTTGGCTCACCCCGATCGCGCCTTCGACGTCGGCATCGCCGAGCAGCATGCGGTCACCTTCGCCGCGGGCCTGGCCGCGCAGGGGATGCGGCCCTTCTGCGCCATCTATTCCACCTTCCTGCAGCGCGCCTACGACCAGGTCGTCCACGACGTCGCCATCCAGAACCTTCCCGTCCGCTTCGCCATCGACCGCGCCGGCCTGGTCGGCGCGGACGGCGCGACTCATGCGGGCAGTTTCGACGTCACCTATCTCGCCACGCTGCCGAACTTCGTCGTGATGGCAGCGGCCGACGAGGCTGAACTGGCGCATATGACCAGGACCGCGGCCGAACATGACAGCGGCCCGATTGCCCTGCGCTACCCGCGCGGCAATGGCATTGGCGTCGAAATGCCCGCCGAGCCGCAGCTGCTGGAAATCGGCAAGGGCCGCATCGTGCGCGAGGGCAAGAAGGTCGCGATCCTTTCGCTCGGCACCCGCCTGGCCGAGGCGCTGAAGGCCGCCGACCGCCTCGACGCGCAAGGCCTCTCCACCACCGTCGCCGACCTGCGCTTCGCCAAGCCGCTCGACGTCGCCCTGATCCGCCGTCTGCTCACGAGCCACGAAGTCGCGGTGACGGTCGAGGAAGCCAGCATCGGCGGCCTCGGCGCGCACGTGCTGACGCTGGCGAGCGACGAAGGCCTGATCGACGGCGGCCTGAAACTGCGCACCATGCGGCTCCCGGATCGGTTCCAGGACCACGACAAGCCCGAAAAGCAATATGACGAAGCCGGATTGAATGCCGAGCACATCGTCGAAACCGTGCTGAAGGCGCTGCGCCACAACAGCGCCGGCGTGGTCGAGGGCGCGCGGGCCTGACCGAGCCGCCGCGCTTCTCGGTCCACAGCCGCGCGCGCAGCTTCGTCTTCGCTCTCCAAGGCTGGCGGCGCTTCATCGCGACTCAGCACAATGCCTGGATCCATGCCGCGGCGACGGTCGCGGTCATCGTCGCATCGATCCTGCTTCGGATCAGCGCGGCCGACTGGCGCTGGATCGTGCTGGCGATCGCTCTGGTCTGGATCACCGAAGCGCTGAACACCGCGATCGAGCAATTGGGCGACGCGATCACGGTCGAGCGCGAGCCGCGCATCGGTTTCGCCAAGGACATCGCTGCGGGCGCGGTGCTGGTCAGCGCCATTGCCGCCGCCGCGATCGGGGCGCTGACGCTCGCCCCCTATTTCATCGCGCATTTCTGAGCCTTTGGCCGCTTCGTCTCCCCGCGCGCCGCATCGGTCGCGGCGGGCGTGTGTTGCTGTCCGGGGAAGTGAATGGACCCACCCGACGAATCAGGGGGACGGACGATGAAGGCTTGGATTTTCGGCGCGACGCTCGCGCTTTCGGCTTGTGGCAGCGCGACGGCCAACGTCTCCGCGCCCGATACGAGTCTTGCGGCGATGCCCTGGGCGGCCTTCTACCAGAAGGCGAATGAGGAATATGCCGCCGGCAATCGCGACGAGGCGGTGACTT
>JBBSLM010000293.1:0-3560 GCA_038255245.1 Sphingomonadales bacterium | reverse complement strand
TCGCCCGGCGCCGTCCAGGGATCGGCATATTCATGCCGCGACACCGCCTGCAGCGTGTCGCCCTGCCCGTGCCGCGCATGGCCGTAATCGACGATCAAAGCCGCCCCGCCCCGGTCGCGCAGCCGCCCCGCAATGGCGCGAATGATCGCGACGCCATCCGGCTGCGCCTCGACGATTGCCCCGGGCTGATCGAACCGCGACGCAAAGGGCGGCGGCGCCGACGCCTCCCCCGGACAAGGCCGGAACGCGTCCCCTGCCATTGTCACCGCCAGCTCGCGCCAACCCTCTGCATCGCGCTGCCACTGCCGCGCCGGGAGGGCGTCGAAAAATTCGTTCGCGACCAGCAGCAGCGGCGCATTCCCAGGGAGGCTGTCCACATCGTCATGCCAGCGCGTCGCCGGCAGCGCCGCCTGTTGCGCCGCGCGCAGGACCGGGCTCGTCTCCACCAGTTCGATCGGCGGTGACAGGCCCGCGCCGCGCATCGCCCGCAGCGCGTCCGCTGCCAACGTCCCGCGCCCGGGGCCCAATTCCACATAGCGCGCATCGGCCGGCTTGCCCGCGCGCTGCCACAAATCCGCCAGCCACAGCCCGATCAATTCGCCGAACATCTGGCTGATCTCGGGCGCGGTGACGAAGTCGCCCTCCGCCCCGAACGGGTCGCGCGTCGCATAATAAGACGCGTTCGCCGCCGCCATGTAATCGGCGACGCTGATCGGCCCCTCCGCCGCGATCCGCGCCCGCAGCGCGGCGGCGAGATCAGGCAGGCTGGGCGTCGTCGTAGCGGTCATCGTCGGGCGGCGGCGCCTCGATCGCGCCTTCGCCGTTGACGACGATCGGATCGCGGCCACGCGCGGTGAAAATGAGATAAAGCCCAAGCAGCAGCATCGGGATGCAAAGCCACTGCCCCATCGACAGGCCGGTCTGTGTCGCCAGGCCGGTCAGATGCTCGTCCGGCACCCGGAAATATTCGACCGCGAAACGGCTGGCGCCATAGATGATCAGGAACACCCCGCTCAGCAGCCCCGGCCTCCAGCGCGCCCGGGTGAAACGGAACAGGATCCACATCACCAGGAAAAGCAGCACGCCCTCCAGCGCCGCTTCGTAAAGCTGGCTCGGATGGCGCGGCGGGCCCCAGATCTGGCCGCCCGGCGGTTCCTGAAAACGCACCGCCCAGGATACGTTGGTCGGGTGCCCCCACAATTCGCCATTCACGAAATTGGCGAGCCGCCCGAACAGCAGGCCGAACGGCGCGCACATCAGCGCATAGTCGCCGACCCTGAGGAAGCTCAGCCCGTTCTTCTTGACCAGATAGAGCACCGCCAGCGCCGAGCCGATCAGGCCGCCATGAAAGGACATGCCGCCGTCCCACAATCGCAGGATCGAGACCGGATCCGCAATATAATCCATCGGCTTGTAGAACAAAACATAGCCGAGCCGCCCGCCCAGAATGACGCCGAGCGTCACATAGAAAACGAGATCGTCGGCATGCCGCCGCGCCATCGGCGCGCCCGGCTTTTTGAGCAGACGCAGCATATAGACATAGCCGATGATGATCCCGGCCAGATAGGCCAGGCTGTACCAGCGGATCTCGAAGAAGCCGAGGTCGAGCGCCACCGGATCGAGATTGTGCATCCAATATCCGGTGGGGCTTGCCGCCGCCGTCACAACATTTCCCGAATCCGCCATCAAAGGCTTCCCCCACCAGCCAAGCGCCCTCATAGTGCGTGACGAAGCGCCGCGAAAGAGCGCCGAAAGGAGAGTTTCTGACGATGGGTAGTGAGCTCGACCGCAAAATCGATGCCATGGTTGCGGTCGTCACCGGGCCGGGCGGCCCGATCCAGATCGGAAAGGACGACGACGGCAGGGCGATCGTCACCAATTTGCCGCCGACTCTGCCCATTTTCTTCGACGTTTTCTGCATGCTGCATGGCGCCAACGAGGCGGTTGTGGCGGACGGCGAGCGGCTGACCTTCGCCGATCTCGCCACTCACGCGAACAAGCTGGCCCCGGCGCTGATCGGCGGTTTCGGCATCAATAAGGGCGACCGCGTCGCGATCGCCATGCGCAACTGCCCGAGCTGGATCCTGGCCTATATGGCGGTGGTGAAGGCCGGCGGCATCGCCACCCTGATCAATGGCTGGTGGACGCCGGCCGAGCTCGATCATGCGCTGAAGCTGACCGAACCGAAACTGGTCATCGCCGACGCCGCCCGCGCCGCCCGGGTCGCGGAAACCGGCTATGGCGGTGAAATCGTGACCCTGCATGTCGAGCGGCCCGTCGCCGAGGCGCTGGCGCCGTTGCTCGAGCGCGGCGGCGAAGGCGCCACCCTGCCCCAGGTCGCACCGGACGATCACGCCACCATTCTCTTCACCTCCGGCTCCACCGGCAAGGCGAAGGGCGCCCTGTCCACGCATCGCGCGGTGACCACTGGCGTCTATAATTACAGCCTGTCGCTCGCCGCGCTGAAGGCGGTGCTGATTAGCGACGGCAAACCGCCGCCGGAGAATCCCCGCACCCTGGTCAACGTCCCGCTCTTCCACGTGACGGGCGAAGTGCCGGTTTTGCTCAACAGCTTCGTCATCAACCGCACGATGGTGTTGATGAAGAAATGGGATGCCGGGGAGGCGCTGCGCCTGATCGAGGCGGAGAAGATCACCTATTTCGTCGGCGTCCCGACGATGAGCCTGGAACTCATGCAGCATCCCGATCACGGCAAATATGATCTGTCGACCCTGACCGACATCGCCGCGGGCGGCGCCGCGCGGCCGGCCGACCATGTCCGGCGCCTGCGCGACACGTTCAGGACCGCCGAGCCGGCGATCGGCTATGGCCTGACCGAGACGAACGCGGTCGGCTGCGGCAATGTCCGCTCCAATTACGCCGCCAAGCCCGATTCCACCGGCCGCGCCACCGCACCGATCGTCGAGATCGCGATCCTGGACGACGATGGCCGCCAACTGGCCGCGAACGAGCGCGGCGAAGTCGGCATCCGCTCAGCCGCCAATATCGAGGGCTATTTCCGCGATCCCGCCGCCACCGCCGCCGCCTTCACCGCCGACGGCTGGTTCCGCAGCGGCGACATCGGCTATCTCGACGAGGACGGCTATCTCTTCATCGTCGACCGCAAGAAGGACATCATCATCCGCGGCGGCGAGAATATCGCCTGCGTCGAGGTCGAGGCCGCGCTCTACGCGCACGAGGCGGTGGCGGAAGCCAGCGTGTTCGGCGTGCCGAGCGATCGGCTGGGCGAGGAGCCCGTGGCGGTCGTCCATCTCAACGAAGGCGAGACCCTGACCGAAGCGCAATTGTGTGCTTTCGCCGCCGAGCGGCTCGCGGCGTTCAAAGTGCCGGCATCCATCCTTGTCTCGCCCGAACCCTTGCCCAAGCTCGGCACCGGCAAGATCGACAAGGTGTCGCTGCGCGCCGCCTGGATAAAGCGGACGGCGTAACGCGCCCGAAACGGAATTTCTGTCTTAACAACGGCTTACGCGCGCGTTCAGATCGCGCTCAAGCGATTCGCTTCATCAGGGGCGTCGGATCCGGCGGGCGGCAGCAATGCC
>JBBSLM010000292.1:0-3572 GCA_038255245.1 Sphingomonadales bacterium | reverse complement strand
GTTCGCCGGTTCGGCTTCGGCGATCGAGTCTATCGCGCCGGCGAAGGCAAGGTCGCCCGCGCCGCCGCCGCCGCCGTCGCGGTAGCGCAAGGCCATCGCCGCGATCAGCGCCCGCTCCCTGGGCGGCGCCTGCCGCGCCAGCCGCCCAGCGCGGGCGATCAGCCCGGCCAGCCGCGCCGCATCCGCCTCGTTCACATCGCTGTTGATCGTCGGCCCGGTGGCATAGGCTTCGCCCCACAGGCACATGGCGCAGCCCGGATCGAGCCGCACGCTCTCGCGCATCGCGGCGACCGCCTCGTCGTGCGAAAAAGCGTGGGCCAGTTGCAGGCCATTGTCGAAGAAAGCCTGGGCTTGCGGGTTCGCGCCGCTGATCGGGAAGCCGCCTTCCCCATAGCCGGGGAGCAGCACCGGTCGCGCCGTGGGCGTCGTCGCGGGCGATGCGGCCACCACTTCCTGGGCGGATTTGGCGCTGCTGCACAATGAGCGCTTGCCGAGTTCGCGCACCTGTTCGGTGGTGAGACCGGGGCGCGGCGCGGCGGCGCTTTCGGGCTGCGGCATCAGGGCCGCGCCGCCGCCCGCGGCGAGCATCACGAGCACGAGTCGCATGGCCGCATCCCCTCCGTTTCAGGCCCTATGGAGTAGCCCGCCCGGCGCATCGCAACAACATCCATGAAGGAGTGAACCGCAAGCGCATTTTTGCGTTGATCGGCCGCGACAATGCGCCGGGAGGTGCCTTGCGCGCCTAGGTCACCACCGTCTAGAAAGCCCCCATTCAGAATCGCCCGCTCGAAGCTGGCCAACTTACAAGGGATGCCCATGAGAAATACCCTGCTGCGGCTCGCGCTCACCACCGCCCTCACCGTCGCCGCTTCGCCGGCCTTCGCCAATGACGGCGAAACCGGAGCGGTCACCATTCCGGAGGCGGCCGCTGCGCCTGCCGAGGCAGCGCCCGCGCCGGCGCTTTCCACCGTCGCGGTCCAGGCCAGCGCCTACCAGCCTGCGGTCAGCCCGCAGCAACTCGTTCAGCAGATCCAGATCCCCTACGAGACCTTCACGCTCGACAACGGCCTGCGCGTCGTCGTGCACGAGGACCGCAAGGCGCCGATCGTCGCGGTCAGCATCTGGTACAATGTCGGCTCCAAGGACGAGCCGGCTGGCCGTACCGGGTTCGCCCATTTGTTCGAGCATCTGATGTTTAACGGCTCGGAGAACGCGCCGGGCGAATATTTCGAATATACCCGTCAGATGGGTGCGACCGATCTGAACGGCACCACCTGGTTCGACCGCACCAATTATTTTCAGACGGTGCCGACCCCGGCGCTGGAGCGCGCCTTGTTCCTGGAAAGCGACCGCATGGGCTATCTGCTCGGCGCGGTGACGCAGGAGAATCTGACCAATCAGATCGGCGTCGTGCAGAATGAGAAGCGCCAGGGCGACAACCAGCCCTACGGCCTGGTCGAATATGCCCAGCTCGAGGCGCTCTTCCCCGAAGGCCACCCCTATCGCCACTCCACGATCGGCTCGATGGCCGATCTCAGCGCCGCGACGATGACGACGGTGCAGGAATGGTTCCGCGACAATTACGGCCCGAACAATGCGGTGCTCGTGCTGGCCGGCGACATCAATGCCGCCGAGGCGCGGCCGCTGATCGAGCGCCAGTTCGGCGCGATCCCGCGTGGCCCGGTCAACACTCCGGCTGCTGCCGCGGTGCCAAGCCTGCCGCGCCGCGTCGATCAGGTGATGCGCGACCGTGTCGCCACCACGCGCCTCTATCGCGACTGGATCGTCCCGGGCCTCGACCATGCCGACATCCCGGCGCTGCAAATCGCGGCGTCGATTCTCGGCGGCCTCAACAGTTCGCGGCTCGACAATGAACTGGTGCGCGGCGAGCAGACCGCGGTGCGCGTCTCCGCCAACCTGCAGGACTTCCACCGGGTCAGCATGTTCGAAGTCCAGGCCGACGTGAAGCCAGGCCAGAATGCCGACGACGTGTCACGTCGGCTCGACCAGATCATCACCAATTACATCGCCCGCGGCCCGACTGCGGACGAAGTGCAGCGCGCGGTAATGAGCGCGGTCGCGGCGCGGGTGCAGGGCCTGGAGCAGGTCGGCGGCTTCGGCGGCAAGGCCGTCGCGCTGGCCGAGGGCATGCTCTACACCGACAATCCCGCTTTCTACCACGAGCAGCTCGAAGCCTTGTCGCGGGTAACCCCGGCGCAGGTGCGTGCGGCGATGCAGCGCTGGCTGCGCCGCCCGGTTTACGCGCTCCGCGTCGAGCCCGGTGAGCGTGAGGCCTATGAGGAGGCTCCCGGCACGGGCGGTCGCCGCACGGGCGCAATCACGGCCGCCACTTCGGGCGGTGCTTCCGCGCAGAAGCTGGCCGGCCAGTCCAAGCAGGCGCGCACTGCGCCGCCGCGCGAAATGCCGGCGATCGGCGCGCCGCCGACGCTCGACTTCCCTGACGTCGAGCGCTCCCGCCTGTCGAACGGCATCAACGTCGTCTATGCGCGCCGCGCCGCAGTGCCGGTGACGCGCGTCGTGGTCGAGTTCAATGCGGGCGCCGCGGCCGATCCGGCCGATGCGCTCGGTACACAGGCGATGACCCTGAACCTGCTGGAGGAAGGCACGCGGACGCTGAATTCCGTGCAGCTGGCCGAGGCGCAGGAGCGGCTCGGCGCGGGCATCGGGACGGGCGCGAGCCTCGACCGCACGACCGTGTCGCTGACCGCCTTGACCCCGAATCTCGGGCCGTCACTCGATCTGCTCGCCGACATCATCCGCAACCCGGCCTTCGCCCCGGCGGAAGTCGAGCGGCTGCGTCAGCAGCAGCTGGCCCAGATCGCTTCGGAACTGACCCAGCCGCAGGGCCTCGCCGCCCGCGCGCTGCCGGCGGTGCTCTATGGTCCCAACCATCCTTATGGGAAGCCGGGCACCGGCACCGGCGATCCGGCCGTCGTGGCGCGGCTGACGCGCGACGATCTGATCCGCTTCCACCAGCGCTGGATCCGTCCGGACAACGCGACCATCTATGCGGTCGGCAATCTGCCGCTTGGCGATCTGACCCAGCAGCTCGAAACCCGGTTCGGCAATTGGCGTGCGCCGGCCGAGCCGCGCGGGGTGAAGCAATTCCCGACCCGGGCCACGACCCGGGCGGGCCGCATCATCCTGATCGATCGGCCGCAATCGCCGCAGAGCATCATTCTGGGCGCGCAATTGCTCGACATGGTGGGCACCGATGACACGCTTGCGGTGAACACCGCCAACCAGGCGCTGGGCGGCGACTTCCTGGCGCGGATCAACATGGATCTGCGCGAGACGAAGGGCTGGTCTTACGGTGCGCGCGGCGGCCTGCAGATGGTCGAGAATCAGCTGGCCTACGTGATCCAGGCGCCGGTGCAGGCCAACCGCACCGCCGACTCGATCCGGGCGATCCAGGAGCAGGTCGGTGGTTTCCTCGGCAATAGCGGTGTCACCGATGCCGAGCTGCGGCGGATCATCGCGGGCAGCACCGGCTCGCTGCCGGGCTCGTTCGAGACTTCGCCGGCGGTGTTGGGGGCCTTGCGCAGCAACGC
>JBBSLM010000291.1:0-3575 GCA_038255245.1 Sphingomonadales bacterium | reverse complement strand
GGCCACCGCGTTACCCGGATCGACATGGGCCGCGACGTCGCCCAGCGGCTCGCCGAGGCCGCGCCCGACGTGGTGTTCAACGCGCTGCACGGCACGCCGGGCGAGGACGGCACCGTCCAGGGCCTGATGGATTTGATGGGGCTGACCTATACCCATTCCGGCCTCGCCACGTCGGTCGTGGCGATCGACAAGGAGCTGACCAAGCAGGTGCTCGTGCCGCACGGCATCCGCATGCCCGCCGGCCGCGTCGTCAGCAGCGAGAGTCTGTATGTCGAGGACCCGCTGCCGCGCCCCTATGTGCTGAAGCCCGTCAATGAAGGCTCGTCGGTCGGCGTCGCGATCGTCACGCGGGGCGGCAATCATGGCGACCCGATCGCCCGCGACAGCGAAGGCCCGTGGCAGCATTTCGATCAATTGCTGGCCGAGCCCTTCATCCGCGGCCGCGAGCTGACCACTGCGGTGCTGGGCGGCGAGGCGCTGGCGGTGACTGAACTGCGTCCCAAGTCCGGCTTCTACGATTACGAGGCCAAATATACCGATGGCCTGACCGAGCATGTCTGCCCGGCGGACATCCCCGATGCGGTGCGCGACGAGGCGATGCGGATGGCGCTGGCCGCGCACCGTCACCTCGGTTGCCGCGGTGCCTCGCGCTCCGATTTCCGCTGGGACGACGAAAGGGGGGTCGAGGGCCTCTACCTGCTCGAGGTCAACACCCAGCCCGGCATGACGCCGCTGAGCCTGGTGCCCGAACAGGCGCGCTATCGCGGCATAGATTATCCGGAACTGGTCGAGCGGATCGTCGCCGAAGCGCTTGAAGGGGAGGGGTGCGAATGAGTGCGCGTATCGCCCGTGGCAATGCGCCCGCCCGCCGCGCTCCGGCCCGCGCCTCTTCAGGCACGAAGCGCAAAGGCAAGGCGAAGCCCGCCGGTCTGCTCGATCATCTGCCGATCAGCCCTAGGGCGCTGCGCAAGCTGAGCATTTGGGCATTCGTGCTGGCGCTGATCGTTGTCGCGGTGGCGACCGCCTTCGCATTTAGAATTCCGCAGCAGATCGGCACGTTCGTGGGCGACCGGATCGGCGCCGCGGGCTTTGCGGTCACCCGCGTCGAACTGCGCGGCCTCAACCGGCTCAACCCGTCCGATGTGACCAAGACCGCGCTCGACCAGCCGTCGCAGGCGATGCCGCTGATCGACCTGGACGAGATCCGCGCGCGCCTGATCGCCAGATATCGCTGGATCCGGGAAGTGCGCGTCCACCGCCGGCTCCCGGATACCCTGGTGGTCGAGATCGAGGAGCGCGTGCCTGCCGCAGTCTGGCAGCATGGTCGCCAGCTGCGTCTGGTCGACGGCGAAGGGGTCGAGCTGCAGGCGCTGCGCGGCGATGCCCTGCCGAACCTGCCGCTCGTCGTCGGTCCCGGCGCGCAGCACCGGCTCGGCGAACTCAACGTCTTGCTCGATGCCGCTCCGAATTTGCGCGAGCCGCTGGCCGGAGCGACCTGGGTCAGCGCGCGGCGCTGGGATGTGCGCTTCAAGTCGGGCGAGACCTTGTTGCTGCCGGAGGGCGACGAGGCGGCCGCCGCAGCGCTTCGCCGCTTCGCCGAAATGAATGAGCGGCGCGGGCTCCTCGGCAGCAATTTCTTGCGCTTCGACATGCGGATCGCGGGTAAGATGATCGTCCAGCTCCGGCAGGCGCCCGACGGCCGCGTGCCCGCAGCGGCACCCGGCGCGACGCCATCCGAACCGCCACAAGACCTTTCGAGGACGATCTGAATTGGCGCGTTCCCCGCAACCCACCCAACGCAAGCTCGTCGGCGCACTCGACGTCGGCTCGTCCAAAATCTGCGCCCTAATCGCCGAGGCCGGGCCGGACGGGACGCTGAACATCCTCGGCACCGGCCAGCGGCTGAGCCGCGGCGTGAAGCGTGGTTATATCTCCGACATGGCGGCCTGCGAGACGGCGATCCGCGAAGCAGTAGAGCAGGCCGAGCGGATCGCCGCGACCCGGATCGAACATGTCTTCGTCAGCTATTCGGCCGGCGGCATGACCAGCGACGTCGCCAATGTCGCGGTGGAGATTGGCGGCCGCGCGATCGCCCAGCGCGACATCGATCAATTGCTCGATGGTGGCCGCGCCGGGATCAATCCGGGCGAGCGGATCGTGCTGCACGCGGTACCGGCCTTCTATACTTTGGACGGCCTGAACGGCGTGAAGAAGCCGCTCGGCCTTCATGCCGAAACGCTGGCGGTGGACATTCACGTCGTCGCCGCGACCCCGGCGCCGGTGGAGAATCTGCGCCGATGCGTCGAGGCCGCCTATCTGGGCGTCGAGGCGATCGTCGCCTCGCCTGTGGCCGCCGGCCGCGCCTGCCTGAGCGACGAGGAGCGCGAGCTCGGCGTCGCTCTGGTCGAGCTCGGTCACGGCGTGATCAACGTCTCGGTCTTCGCCGCCGGGCAGCTGGCCGGGCTGAAGACGGTTCCGCACGGCATGTGCGACATCATCGACGACATCGCCTCCACCTTTGGCACCCGCCGGACGGAGGCGGAGCGCATCCTGGCCAAATATGGTTCGGCGAACACGTCGCCGCGCGACAATCACGACATGGTCGAACTGGCGCCGATCGCCGGTGGTGCGGACGGAGTGGAATCGATCCGCATCACCCGCGCCGAATTGGTCGCGGTGATCCGCCGCCGGCTGGAAGGACTGGCCGGCGAGATCGCCGAGGCGCTGAAGCAATTGGGGTTCGCGGGGCCGGTCGGGCGGCAAGTGGTCGTCACCGGCGGCGGCGCGGAGATGAAGGGGATCGCCGATTATCTGCAGGGCGCGCTCGGTCGCACCGTTCGCGTCGGCGGCCCGTCGCTGCCCGGCCTGCCGGACGCGCACAGCTCGCCGCGCTTCACGACGCTCGCTGGTCTGGCGCTTTATGCGGCCAGCAGCGAGCTCGATCTTGGCGGCGGCATCAGGAAACCCAAGTCGCAAGCCGCAGCGAAGCCATCCGGCGGGCTGTTCGCCCGCATGATCGCGGCGCTTCGTGGTGAATATTAACAGGTTCGAGGGGCGATCATGACGATTTTACTCGCACCCAAGAATCGCATCGTGCAAAACGGTTTACAACAGATTTGCCAGTCCCAATGGGGCCGAGAAAGGGGTTTGCCATGAGCATCGATTTCATCCGACCGGAAGTCGAGGAACTTCGTCCGCGCATCACCGTGATCGGGGTCGGGGGCGCCGGCGGCAATGCCATCGCCAACATGATTCAGTCGGACGTGCAGGGCGTCGATTTCGTCGTCGCCAATACCGACGCCCAGTCGCTCAATCACAGCATGGCCGATCGCAAGATTCAGCTCGGCAGCAAGATCACGCAAGGGCTGGGCGCGGGCGCCCGGCCGGAGATCGGCAAGGCGGCGGCGGAAGAGGCGATCGCCGAGATCGAGGCGGCGCTCGAGGGCGCGCACATGTGCTTCCTGGCCGCCGGCATGGGCGGCGGCACCGGCACCGGCGCGGCCCCGGTCATCGCCAAGGCGGCCCGCGACAAGGGCATATTGACCGTCGGCGTCGTCACCAAGCCGTTCAGCTTC
>JBBSLM010000290.1:0-3583 GCA_038255245.1 Sphingomonadales bacterium | reverse complement strand
TCGAACGCCTCGTCGAACGTGCCGAAGCCGCCCGGGAACACCGCCACCGCGCGCGCGCGCAGCAGGAAGTGCATCTTCCGCAATGCGAAATAGTGGAACTGGAAGCTGAGGTGCGGCGTCACATAATCGTTCGGCGCCTGCTCGTGCGGAAGCACGATGTTGAGCCCGATCGTTTCCGCCCCGACTTCGCGCGCGCCGCGATTCGCCGCTTCCATGATCGACGGACCGCCGCCGGAGCAGACCACGAATTGCTTCCAGCCGCGCGCGTCGGGGGCAACCCCGCTGGCCTTCTTCGCCAGCTCGCGCGCCACTTCATAATATTTCGACTTCGCCAGCAACCGCTCGGCAATGCGGCGCTGATCGTCGGTGATCGCCGTGTCGACCAAAGTCTGCGCCGCCGCCGGTGCCGGGATCCGCGCCGAGCCATAGACCACGAAGGTCGAGGCGATCTTCGCTTCGTCGAGCAGCAATTCCGGCTTCAGCAGTTCCAGCTGGAAGCGCACCGGCCGCAAATCCTCGCGCAGCAGGAAATCCATATCCTGGAAGGCGAGGCGGTAGGCCGGATCGGAGGTCTGCGGCAGCGGCGTCGCATGGGCGGCAACCTCGGCCTCCTCACGCGCGGGAGAGAAAGTGCGTTCGGGCGGATGGGGATCGTTGGACATGACGCGCCTCTAGCGCGGAAAGGGAGCGGGTGGAATTGCAGACAGTCGATCGCGCGGAGTCCCAGCCGGCCAGGGCCCGAAGCGATTATTTAATCGCTATCGCGCAGAATCAGGCGATGCAGATCGTCTTACTTGTCTTGGCCGGCTTCCTGACTGTGAATGCGCTGACAATCCTGCGCTTCTGGCAGGACAAGCAGCGGGCGATCCGCGGCGAGCGCCGCATTCCTGAAAGCGACCTGCTCGGTCTCGCGTTGATCGGCGGGTCGCCGGGCGCTTTGCTCGCGCGACACTGGTTTCGCCACAAGACCCGCAAGCAGCCTTTCTCGACGCTCTTGCTGCTGATCACTGCCCTACAGATCGGCGGCTTGGCCGGATTCGCCTGGTCGTTCGCCTGACCGCGAGCGGATTTCAGCGGCAGGTGCCGCGCGGCCCCATGTCGAAGTGCAGATGATTGTAATGCGCGCGGTCCGCATCGGGGCCGAGGCCGACCGCGAAGCGCTGGCAGCCGGCGCGGTGGATGGCGCGCAGGAAGCGGCGGACGCGCTCGTCGTCGCCATTCCAGCCGTCGACCACGCTGATCCGCCGGCCATTGCCGAGCGTGAAGCCGGAAATGTCGATCGCATTGGCATAGCCATGCTCGCTCAGCCGCGCGCCCGGCTCGCTGTTCACGCTGCGGCAGGCATAGGTGCCGAACGTCTCGACGCGAGTCACGGTCGTGCCGAGGATCTGGCTCGCCGCCGGCTGCACTGCCTCGCGCAGCCAGCGGGCATATTGGCGCGCCACCGGGCAGGTCATGGCGGTGATGTTGGCGGTCGGCACGCCCACGTCGGTCAGCTGGATCGCGCCGATCGCGGTGCAACCATTTTCGAACCGCCGATCCGGGAGCGCGCGGAACTGCACGCCTTCGCGGGCGAGATCGAGGTGGCATTGCAGGGTCGTTTCCCGGCCGGACGGCGTCTGCGCTTGCGGCGGGCGATAGTCGGACGGCGGCGGCTCGTCGCGACCACCGCCGGGGATGCAGCCGGCAAGCAAAAGGGCGGTCAAGGCGAGGGTCCAGCGCATGGGTTAACCATCCCCGCACAAGGGAATCGCGTCAAGAGTCAGCCGGTCAAGCCGCAGGTGAGAAAATCGCGTTGGCATCGAGTCAAAACGCTAGGAAGTTTGGGGCTGCGCTTCGCTCCGCAAGCCGCAAAGACGCGAAGCGTCGTTCTCTCCATCATGCCGCTCAAGCGAGCCGTGGATATGGAAGCCGCTTCGCGGGTGGCCTCTGCGCCTTCGCTCCTTTGCGGCTTGCGGAGCGAAGCGGAGCCAACAACTTCCCTTTCGGCCCGCCGACGCGTGCTTGACGAACCCGGCCGTTCCTCTACCCACGCCAGCGGGCCACGCCGTCCCAACGCGGCGCGTGCTCTCTGTGAGGAGAGTTTGACAATGACTGCACTGAAACCGGGCACCCGTCCGGCGCGACCCCATTTTTCCTCCGGCCCCTGCGCCAAGCCGCCCGGCTGGGACGCGTCGCGTTTGGCCACGGACAGCCTCGGCCGTTCCCACCGCTCGAAAATCGGCAAGGCGCGCCTGACGCACGCGATCGACCTCACCCGCAAGGTGCTGCGCGTGCCGGACTCGCACCGGATCGGCATCGTCCCCGCTTCCGATACCGGCGCGGTCGAGATGGCGCTGTGGAGCCTGCTCGGCCCCCGGCCGGTGACGATGCTCGCCTGGGAAAGCTTTGGCGAAGGCTGGGTCACCGACGTCGCCAAGCAATTGAAGCTCGATGCGACGATCCTGCGCGCGCCTTATGGCGAATTGCCCGATCTCGCCGCGGTCGATCCGGCCAGCGACGTGGTTTTCACCTGGAACGGCACCACGTCGGGCGTGCGCGTGCCGGACGCGGGCTGGATCGCGGACGACCGCGCGGGCCTCACCATCTGCGACGCCACGTCCGCCGCCTTCGCGCAGGATCTGCCGTTCGACAAACTGGATGTGACCACTTTCTCCTGGCAGAAAGTGCTGGGCGGCGAGGGCGCGCACGGCATCCTGATCCTCGGCCCCCGCGCGGTCGAGCGGCTGGAAAGCCACAAGCCCGCCTGGCCCCTTCCGAAAATCTTCCGCCTCACGAGCGGCGGCAAGCTCATCGATGGCATTTTCAAGGGCGAGACGATCAACACCCCGTCGATGCTGGCGGTGGAGGACGCAATCTTCGCGCTGGAATGGGCGGAAGGGCTTGGCGGCCTCGACGCCCTTCACGCCCGCGCCGACGCCAACGCCGCCGCGCTCTACGCCTGGGCGGATCGGACGGACTGGCTCGAGCCGCTGGCGGCCGATCCGGCGACGCGCAGCAACACCAGCGTCTGCCTGAAGTTGAAGGTGGATCTCGACGAGGATTCCCAGCGCGCGCTGGTGAAAGCGATCGAGTCGAAGCTTGAAGCCGAAGGCGCCGCCTACGACATCGCTGGTCACCGCGACGCCCCGCCGCATCTGCGCATCTGGTGCGGCGCGACGGTCGACACCGCCGACATCGAGGCGTTGCTACCGTGGCTGGAGTGGGCGTTCGCAGAGGCCCGGCCATAGCTGTCATCCCCGCGAAAGCGGGGACCCAGCTGCTAGCTCAATCATCAATGTCCCTGGGTTCCCGCTTTCGCGGGAATGACAATGGAGTTTCAAATGCCCCGCGTCCTCATCTCCGACAAAATGGATCCCAATGCCGCCCGCATCTTCCGCGAGGCGGGCGTGAAGGTCGACGAGCGGCCCGGCCTGAGCAAGGACGAGCTGAAAGCGATCATCGGCGATTATGACGGCCTCGCCATCCGCTCGAGCACCAAGGTCACCGCCGATCTGCTCGACGCCGCGCCGAAGCTGAAGGTGATCGGCCGCGCCGGGATCGGCGTCGACAATGTGGATGTTGCCGCCGCCACCGCGCGCGG
>JBBSLM010000289.1:0-3591 GCA_038255245.1 Sphingomonadales bacterium | reverse complement strand
GTCGATGATCTGGCCCTGCGCGTCGAGCAGATTGCCCTCGCGGTCGCGGCGGTAGATGCCGCGGAAATTCCAGCCATGGCCGTGATAATCGGCGAACTGGTTCATCCGCGCCTGCGGGTTTACCCGGTCATAGACTTCGCGGAGGAATTCGGGGTCGGCCCACAGGCCGCGGGGCGCGGCGGCCTCCGGGTTGCGGTTCAGCACTTCGACCAGCTCGGCCGCGGTCGGATAGCGCTGGGTGCGGAAAGCGCGTTCTTCCTCCGCATTGCGGGCAGGCAGGCGGTTTTCCGGGCCGGGCCACATCAGGTCCGCATCCGCCTCATAATCCCACATCGTGTAGCCGAGGTAGGAGTTCAGGAAGATGTTCGGCTGGTGCATGTGACAGACCATGCACTGCGAAGTCGGGATGGCGCGGGTGAAGACGTGCCGCAGCGGGTGGCCGCGTTCGCCCAACGCCTGATGGTTCTCGTCGGCGGGAGCGGCGCTCTCGGCCGCGTCGCCGGTGTCGGCCGTGGCTTGCCCGGCGCCATGGTCGTCATCCGCCGCATGCGGTGCGGGCATGGCCGGGATGGTCGGGTCCACGGTGACGCTTTGCCCGTCGCGGCCATATTGGGCGTAGACGCTGCTGTGCTGCGGCTGGCGATCATTGGCGTAGACGACGTGGCAGCCGGCGCAGCCCGAATGGCGGTAATCGCCGGGCTGGTCGTTGGTGCCCATGAACCACATGAAGGGGTCGTTGAGGCGGGTCTTGTGGATGTTCAGCACCGGAATCGCGACCCGAAGCCCGGTGGCGGGGCCGCGGCTCGACTGGCGGATGTCGGGCCGGCCCGGCTCCTCGAGGCGCTGGATGTTGCCGGCCGGATTGGGGAGGCCGATTTCGGCGAATTGCGTGCCGATATTGCGGCCGCCGCGCTCGAACACGCGGAACACGTCGCCCGGCGGGATGACGTGCCAGGTGGGGAGGGGGTAAAGCTCGCCCAGCACGCCGCGGGCGCGCTGCTCCTCGGTCAGCTGGCCATTCTCGCCCGTGCGCGGGGAGAAGATCGCGGCATTCTGGCCATCGCGGGTGTAAGCCTCGCCGGTGATGTAATTTTTGAAGGGCAGGATGCCATTATTATAGGCCGCCCCGCCCCACAGCATCGCGCCGGTGGACATGAGCGAGCGCTCCGCCGACTCGATCACCTCGATATGGCAGGCGCCGCAGCTGTCGCGGACGACGCGATAGTCGGACGGATTGGTGAAGCGCACGAATTCCGGCGCTTCGTGATTAAGCAGCATGTAGCTGCGCTGCGGATTGGCGCTGGACGGCCAATGCCAGGCGCCGGGATAGCGCGGCAGGACGTGGGCGCGGTCACGGGCGGTGACGTAGCGCGGGTCCTGTTGCGACATATTGTGCAAAGTTGCGTCGCCGACCGACGGGTTGCCGCCGTGGCAATCGGTGCAGCCCAGCACCACCGCAGGGGAGCGGTGCATGGTGTGGGCGTCGCTGTCGGTGTGGCAGGACAGGCAGCCGCTTTCGCGCGAGACGCCCGATTTGGCGATCATGTCCTCGCGGCTCTGCGTACGCGGCGCGGGGGCGGCGCGGACGAGGCTGTAGTCGCGCGCGACTGGCTTCTCCTTCTCCGCCGCGGTGAGCTGCGCGACGCCGAAAACGGTGGCGCAAAGGATGGTGATCGCCGCAACCACCCACTTCGTCAGGGAAGGCAAGAGCGCGCGCATCAGTAGGTCAGGATCGCGTTGAAGAGGACGGAATAATAGAAGCCCTCGCGGCCGCGGCTGGCGAACAGGTCGTTGAAGCCCGCGGTCGGGACCAGCACCGCACCGGAGAGGCGGAAGACGAGGTTCTGGTTGAAATTCGGGCGGTAGATGGCGGCGGCGGAGAGATCGAAGCCGATCTCGTTCGGGATCGTGCCTTCGACGCGCAGCGCCTCAAGCACCTCGGTCCGGTGGAACCAGAGATGATTGGCGTTCACGGACAGCCGCGCGTCCGGGGTGATGTCGAAATCCGCGCCGACGCCGAGCAGCATAGTGCCCGGATTGACGAAGTTGGACTGGCCTTCCTCCTTGGACGAGCGGAGGTTGGCGAGGATGCCGTTGCGGCCGTTGACCGACACCGCGCGGGCACCGCCGGCGAACGGGATGGTCTGGCGGATCCAGTAACTGGTGTCGGCCCCGGCGAAGATCGGATTTTCGAAGATCGCGTCATAGCCGGCCTGGACATCGTCATAGGGATCGCCGTCGCCGCTGGAGATCATCGCCGCGCCGCGCAGGCGGATCCAGTTGAAGTCGTAGCTCGGCTCGAAGGCGGCGAAATAGCCGCTGATCGACGCGTCGCGGCCGGTGAAGACATTGTGCCGTTCCCAACCGAAGACGTAGCTCAAGGAGGCGGTCAGATTGATCCGGCCAATGCGCCCGTCGGCATTGTAGCCGGCGTAGATCACGTCGTAATCGCGACCCCGAAGGTCGCCGAACAAAGCCGGGCGGACCGGGAAGCCGTTATCGTCCAGATGGACGTCGTCGCCTTCGCGATTGATATTGTAGGTCAGGCTGAACTCGCTGGTCAGGCCGATCACCGGCAGATCTTGCCGGAACACATTGGCGTGGATGATCCAGTCGTTGCGCGGGGACGCGGTGATGTCGTTCAGGCCGCTGTTCGTGTCCTTCTCCAGCCGCCACACGCCGATCAGATTATATTGCCAGCGATTGTTGTCGCGATTGCCGAACAGGCGGACGGCGAGTTGCTGATCCTGGAACAGGAAGCCGCGAAAGTCGAACTGCAAGGGCTGGATGCCGATGCGGATGGAATCGAAATCGTAGCGATAGGAAACGTCGCGGAAGTGATAGTCGATGAAGGCTTCCTGCACGCCGATCCAGGTGTCGAAACGGCTGGTGCCCCGGCTCGGCTCGACGAACAAAACGCGGCGCTCGGAGACATCGACATAATTGGACTGGATCGCCAGCGTCAGGCGATATTCGACGTTGGGGGGGCGGTAAGCGGTGTTGCCCTTGATGAGCGCGGCGGAGAGGATGAAAGTCTGCGCGACGACGAGGCTGCGGTTGATGCCGAACACGTCATTATTGCCGGGCTGGTTGGTCGTCTGCACGCCGACCGGGATCGGGAAGGAGCGCGGCTCGATCACCGTGTCGGAAATGGCGCTGCCGACGAAGAACCAGTCGTCGCCGCCGAGGCCCAGAGCGTTGAACAGGCGGCAGCCGGGCGAGCGGCGGTGGCGGTCGCCGGCGGGCGTATCTTGATCGCGCAGCGCCGGGGTGCAGATCGGCCGATCACCCTTCAGCGTATTCTGATTGTAGGGATCGAGATAATCCTCGCGGGCGATGCCCAGCGTTTCGACCAGCCGCCAGCGATCGGGAATCGGGATATGATCGAGCGTGAACGCTTCCGGCGGCGGGACGCGGATCGCGCCGGGATTGTCCTGAACGGGCCGGTCCCGGAGGTCGTCGCCGGGGACGCCGGGGCGGCGGCGCTCGCCCTGCAGGAGGTCCTCGTCGGCGGGGAATTCGGGCGGCTCGGTGGCGGTTTGCGCCGGCTGCTCGCGGCCCCACTCGGCATCGGCGGGAGGCTGCACGGCG
>JBBSLM010000288.1:0-3595 GCA_038255245.1 Sphingomonadales bacterium | reverse complement strand
TTCACCGCCATGTTGATCACCGCCTGCAGGCCGATCTGCACGGCCAGCCCGCCGGCGGCGAGGATGGTGAACTGGTCCTCGACCCGCAGCATGCGGATCAGCACGCGCGCGATGATCGCGAAATAGAGGATGGCGATCGCCAGGCAGGCGATCATGCCGAATTCCTCGCCGATCACCGAGAAGATGTAGTCGGTGTGCGGCTCCGGCAGGGTGAATTTGCGCGTCCCCGCCCCCGGACCGAGGCCGAACAGGCCGCCCGACGTCAGCGTGTTCAGTGCCGCGTCGGTCTGGCCGCTATCGCCCTCGCCGAACAGGAAGCTGTTGATGCGCGTCGTCGCCACCGGATAGAAAAGATAGGCCGCGACCAGCAAGGCCGCGCCGCCGCCGGCCAGCATGTAGAGATATTTGAGCCGCGCGCCCGAGAGCGTCAGCAGCGCGACGAATGTGAGCGCGAAAATCACCGTCTCGCCGAAATTCGGCTGCCGCATCAGCGCGAAGGCGATGATCCCGGTGATCGCGACGCTCGCCCAAACCATCGGCTGACCCAGGCTGGCGTCGCGCTGCTTCAGCGAGAGCAGCCAGGCGATCGAAACGACATAAAGCGGCTTCAGGAATTCGGACGGCTGCACCAAAGTGAACCTCAGGTCGATCCAGCGCACCGCGCCATTCCGCTCCGCGCCGATCAGCGGCACGGCGATCAGCAGCAGGACGCCGATGCCGGCTCCGATCAGGGCGAGCCGGCGGGCCCATTTGTGGGAGAACATCGACACCGCGATCATCACCGGCACGGCGATGGCGAGCCACATCAATTGCTGGGTGAAGAAGCGCAAAGGCGGATACTGCACGTCAGCGTTGGACAGGCGCTCCGACGCGGCCGGCGAGGCGGCCGCGACCGCGATCAGGCCGATCGCGATCAGCATCGCCACCATCAGCAGCAGCACGCGGTCGGTTTCCCAAAACCAGCGGCCGACCGCGGTCAGGTCCGAGCGGTCGCCCCAGCGCTTGCGATGCGGCTTGCGGGCGCGTTCCGCGGCAGGATCGACGATCTTCATGACGCTTTCTCTGTGCCGTTCCGCAAGCTCACGGCAAGCTATCCACTGCGGCGCGGAACGCTTCCCCGCGCGCCTCGAAATCCTTGAACTGGTCGAAAGAGGCGCAGGCCGGAGACAGCAGCACCACCTCCCCGGCCTTAGCGGCAGCGGCGGCGGCGGTCACCGCCTTAGCGAGCAGTTCGGCTTCGGTGACGGGCACTCTGCCGCGCAACAGCCGCGCGAACATCGGGCCGGACTCGCCGATTGTATAAGCGGCGCGGACGTGATCCAGATGCTGCTCGCACGGGCCCAGGCTGTCGGTCTTGGCGAGCCCGCCGAGGATCCAGTGAATATGCGGATAGGCCGCAAGCGCCGGCGCGGCGCTGTCCGGATTGGTCGCCTTGCTGTCGTTGACGAAGAGCACGCCCCCCCGGTCGCGCACGCGCTGCATGCGGTGCGGGAGGCCGGGGTAGCTGGCCAGCGCGAGCTTGATCGTCCGATGGGGAATGTCGAGAGCCTGCGCCACCGCAATGGCCGCCGCAGCATTCTCGGCATTGTGGGGGCCCTGCAAGGCTGACCAACGGGACTGATCGGCGATTTGATCGACCCCAATGCCAAACACTCGATCATGGTCCTCAAGCCACCGAGTTTCGTATTCGTCGAACGTCTCTTGGGTTTCGCGGGAGATGACTTGGGGGTGGCGATCCCTCTGCATGTCGAGCAGTCGGATTTTAGAGGCAACGTAAGCCTCGAAATTCTCATACCGGTCGAGATGATCCGGGGTGATGTTGAGCAGCACCGCGACGTCGCAGTCGAGACTTTGGGTGAGGTCGATCTGGTAGCTGGACAATTCCAGCACGTAGACGCCGCCTTCGGGTAGCGGCTCCTGGCCGAGGATGGGGAGGCCGATATTGCCGCCCATCAGGCTCGGCACGCCGGCGGTCTGCAGGATGTGATGGACGAGCGCGGTGGTGGTGGACTTGCCGTTGGTGCCGGTGATGCCGACCACTTTGTGCGGCGGCAGTTCCGACCGCGCCTGCGCGAACAATTCGATGTCGCCGATGATCGGCACGCCCGCCGCCGCGGCGTGGGCGGCGATCGGGTGGCGGTTCAGCGGCAGGCCGGGAGTGACGACGACCGCCTCGAAGCCGGCAAGGTCGAGGGTGAGCGGATCGGCGAAACTGAGCAAATCCTCCCCTCGATTTCGAGGGGAGGATTTTAGCGCCTCACGCGCCCCCTCATTCTCGTCCCACGCCACCACTTCCGCGCCGCTCGCCAGCAGTGCGTCCACCGTCGCCCGCCCGCTGCGGCCGAGGCCGAGCACGGCATATTTCTTGCCGCTCCAGGCGCGCGCGATGATCACCGCAGCTTCAACGTGGACAGCCCGGCCAGCGCCAGCACGAAGGCGACGATCCAGAAGCGGATGACGACGGTCGCCTCGCTCCAGCCTTTCTGCTCATAATGGTGGTGGATCGGCGCCATCTTGAACACGCGGCGGCCGGTGCGCTTGTACCAGAAGACCTGGATGATGACGCTGAGCGCCTCCATCACGAACAGCCCGCCAACCACCGCCAGCACCAGTTCGTGCTTGCTCGCCACCGCGATCGCGCCGAGCGCGCCGCCGAGAGCAAGGCTGCCGGTATCGCCCATGAACACCGCCGCCGGCGGCGCATTGAACCACAGAAAAGCCAGCCCGGCCCCGACGACGGCAAGGCAGATGACGGTGAGATCGCCCGCCCCCAGCACGTGCGGGATGCCGAGATAGGCGGAGAAGACCGCATTGCCGACCAGATAGGTGATGAGCACGAAAGTGAGGCAGGCGATGATCACCGGCATGGTCGCCAGCCCGTCCAGCCCGTCGGTCAGATTCACCGCATTGCCCGCGCCGACCACCACCAGCGAGCCGAACAGGATATAGGGGAAATTGACCAGCCAGGCCGGGCCTTCGAACGGCAATGCGAGGCTCAGCAGCGGCTCGCGCAGGAAGGGGACGTAGAGGTCCGGCCCGGCATGGTGGACGATGATGCCGACGCCCACGCCCGCCACGGCAAATTCGGCCAGCAGGCGCATCTTGGCGGACACGCCCTTGTGGTGCCGCTTGGTCACCTTGTCGTGATCGTCGGCGTAACCGATCGCGCCGAAGCCGGCCATGATGACCAGCACCGCCCACAGATACGGATTGCGGAAATCCATCCACAACAGCATCGCCACGCCGATGCTCGTCAGGATCATCAGCCCGCCCATCGTCGGCGTGCCGCGCTTGGCGAGGTGGCTTTGCGGGCCGTCGTCGCGGATCGGCTGACCCTGCCCCTGGCGGACGCGCAGCCAGCCGATGAATTTCGGCCCGATCAGCAGGCCGATGGCGAGCGCGGTGACGGTCGCCCCACCCGCGCGGAAGGTGATGTAGCGAAAGAGGTTCAGCACCCCTTCGAACTCGAAATATTGGGCCAGAAGGAGGAACATCAGGCCGCCTCCTCCGCCAGTTCCTCGACCAATCGGGAAAGCCCGATGGCGTTGGAGCCTTTCACCAGGATCGCGTCGCCGGGGCGGATCCGGTCGCGCAG
>JBBSLM010000287.1:0-3602 GCA_038255245.1 Sphingomonadales bacterium | reverse complement strand
GCGGCGAGCAGGGCCAGCAGCCCGCCCGCGTAGAAAAGAGTGCCGCGCGCCATCCATTCCCCCCGCATTATGCGCGAAGGGTAGCGACCGGGCGTCCGCAACACTAGATGGCGATCAATCCTCAGGAGAATATCAAATGGGCTACCGTGTGGTCGTGGTCGGCGCGACCGGCAATGTCGGGCGCGAGATGCTGAACATCCTCGCCGAGCGGGAATTCCCCGTGGACGAGGTGGCCGCGGTCGCCAGCGCGCGATCGACCGGCGACGTCATCGATTTCGGCGACAGCGGCAAGGAATTGAAGGTCGCGAACCTCGAGCATTTCGACTTTGCCGGTTGGGACATGGCCTTGTTCGCGGCCGGATCGGCGGCGGCGAAGGCGTTTGCGCCGAGGGCGGCAGCGGCCGGCTGTACGGTGATCGACAACAGCTCGCACTTTCGCATGGACCCGGACGTGCCGCTGATCGTGCCCGAGGTGAATCCGCAGGCGATCGACGGCTATCGGAAGCGCAACATCATCGCCAACCCGAATTGTTCGACCGCGCAGATGGTGGTGGCGCTGAAGCCGCTGCACGATTTCGCGCGGATCAAGCGCGTGGTGGTCGCGACCTATCAGTCGGTATCGGGCACCGGCAAGGCGGGGATGGACGCGCTGTTCGAGCAGAGCCGCAACATTTTCGTCGGCGATACCGCTGACATCAGCGTCTATCCCAAGCAGATTGCCTTCAACGTCATCCCGCAGGCGGGCGATTTCCTGGAAGACGGTTCGACCACCGAGGAATGGAAATTGATGGTCGAGACCAAGAAGATCCTCGACCCTAAGATCAAGGTGAGCGCCACCTGCGTGCGGGTGCCGGTGTTCGTCGGCCATTCCGAAGCGATCAACATCGAATTCGAGAATGAGATTTCGGCGGCGGACGCGCAGCGGATTCTGCGCGAGGCGCCGGGCGTGATGCTCGTCGATAAGCGCGAGGATGGCGGCTATGTGACGCCGGTCGAGGCGGTCGGCGAATATGCCACTTATGTGAGCCGCGTGCGCGAGGACCCGACGGTGGAAAACGGCCTCAGCCTGTGGTGCGTCAGCGACAATCTGCGCAAAGGCGCCGCACTGAACGCGGTGCAGATCGCCGAATTGCTCGGCCGCCGGCATTTGCAAAAGGCGGCCTGAGCGTCTCGACCCGGCGGAGGGTCGGAAAATCCGTTCTCGGAAAGTCCCAAGTTTCCACAACGTCACCCTGACGTGCCGAACCCGATATAAAAATCGAGCATAGGAACGATGGCGGCCGGGTGGCCGTTCTGTTGCCGAGCGGGACGAGCCACCATCAAGGATGTAGTTATGAAGCAGAGTATCGCCTCAGCAGTTTTCGACAATCGCGCCGAAGCAGAACGCGCCGTAGCAGAGCTCCGCTCGGCCGGCGTCCGCGACAGCGACATCTCCATCGTCGGGCAGGAAGACGGCAACAACACCAGCACTGATGGCGCTGGCGAGAAGACCGGCGACTTTGTCAGCAAGACCGCGCTTGGCGCGGGTGCGGGCGCATTGCTTGGCATCGCCGCGCTCGCCATCCCTGGTGTCGGCCCGCTCGTGGCGGCCGGTGCGATCGCCGAGGCCGCGGTTGGCGGCGCTGCCCTGACCGGAACCGTGATCGGTGCGACCGCTGGCGGCTTTACCAGCCTCCTGACCAAGCATGGCGTCAGCGATGAGGATGCGAGCTATTACGAAGGCCGCGTGAACGATGGAGGCATTTTCGTCTCGGTCGATGATTCAACCAGCCTGGATCGCGACACGGTCAGCGAGATCCTCTATCGCGCCGGCGGCCACAGCGCAGCTCGCGCCAAGGCCAGCGCCACAGCCTATTGATCGGTGTGGGGAGCTCCGGCTCCCCACCCATTACCGCCCATTGTGCGGTCACGCGGGCGATCGGAGGAATGTCCGGTTCGAACCATTGGGACATTCGCTCCCCCGGCGGGTTGGTGGGAAGTCATCAGGCGCGCGATGAGCGATTTAGCCCTCAGGCTCCAGGACTGACTGCGCCGCCGCCCAGCCTCTCGTCGCGCCTGTTCAAGAAATGGGGCTCGCCGAGCGCACCCCGCAGCAGCATGGGATGGAAATCCGTCGCTTCAAGGTGATCAGGGAGGCAGGTGTCCATCGTCTCTCGCAAGGCTCCGATCGCGCCCACGGAATTTTGTGTCCCCAGTCGCGTGGCCATTACCTGCTGGACGCCTTCGGGTTGACGCTCGGTCACGCAATAACCGGCCTGGGCGAGGCTCGCCGCGAGCCCGGAGACGGGCGGCGCTGGGCGCGTCAGCGGTCCCGCCGGCCGGCGCCGAGCCTCCTCCCACCGGTACAGCGCCTCTGCGATGGCGCCGCGCAAGACAAGATTGTCGACCCGCATGCTGCGGAACCGCGCGCACACCGTCCGTCGGGTGAAGCGTCTACCGGTGATCCGGTCGATGATCTCACGCTGTTCAACGGAATTGAGCTGGGTCGCAAGCAAGGCGACCGACCCGCTTCTATTGTTCCGGACCGTGCATGCTGCCCATTCACGCAGATACATGGCCGCGGTCGAATCGCCCACCCCGGAGCTCTGAGTGCGCCTCCGGAGCCGCGATGGGATCACCGAATTCCGCGCGGCCTCGTCCGAAGGCGCGGCGATCACCGTTTCCCGTTGCTCGTCCGCCGGAGCCACGGCATGCTCCGGAGGTGCGACCGGTTGTGCCGCCTGCACACTCAACGCGATGAGGCCGGCTATCAACATGTCCGTCGGGCCCACCCGATCTCATTCGACAGGCTGGAGGCGCATGCCCGCGCCGGTCACTGTGGACAGGGGCTGGGATCGCACCTGACCGTGGCTTGGAGGTCCCGGCGAAGCTGCTGGCGATCCTGTTCGAACGCCACCCACTGGGCAGCGGTGCGACATTCGCGAACCATTCGGAGCCGTGAGCCCAGTTCCGCCCGCGGCGCACGGCAGATCATGCGGTCGGCATCGTCGCGGGCGATGGCAACGGCCTGGTCATCGACCCCCAGCGCGAAGGCGACCTCACTGACGTACCAGCGATCGCCTTCTTCGTGGCTTGGCACGAAATCGCCCCGCTCCAGTTGGGCCAAGACGATCTGCCCGACCAGGGTTTCCAGGTCGGCGCAGCCCGATTCCTTGACGACAACGCTGTTGGGCGTGCCATCGGGCTCCATCAGGAGCGCGAAGGGAACGACGATGTTGAAGCGCCGTGCGGTCGCGCCCGTAAGTGTGCATCGTCCGTCGGCGATCATCCTTTCCACCCGCGTGACCATCTCCCCATGGGGCATGTAGCGCTCGAGGCGGACCATCTCAGGGAAATCCTCCGGCTCGAACATGCCGACGTCGACATCGACATTTACCCTCGGCGGCGACCCGCCCGGCGGCTGCAGAAGCAGCAGAAGCAGCGCGACAAGGATCGACATGGCAGTCTCCTCAAAGGAGTTGCGCAGAGGCGCCTAGCCTAAACCCGTGCCGCATCGACCGTCAATCGTGCTAAAAACTCCTCACGACCGGGCGCTTCAGGTCTGGACTATCCGCTCTTGGCGACACGCGTCTAGCCTACGGATCTTAACCGCGCGCACTGGG
>JBBSLM010000286.1:0-3608 GCA_038255245.1 Sphingomonadales bacterium | reverse complement strand
GCAAGCGAAAAGAGGGCTGCGCGATCGACGTGCGGCTGTTGCTGCTGCTGGGCGGCGGGATGATCTAAATCCTCCCCTGCATTTGCAGGGGAGGGGGACCATGCACAGCATGGTGGAGGGGCGCGAGCGTTAGCGAGCGTTTTTCGGGGAAGAGAACCGCGCTTTGCGCGGCCCCTCCACCACTCGCTTTGCGAGCGGTCCCCCTCCCCTCGAAATCGAGGGGAGGACCTTTACCTTACTTGAAATTATCCGCGTAGCTTTGCAGCTTCAGCTTGGTTTGCGCGGGCGGGACGACGTGGACGCCTTCCACCCCTTCGCGTGCCGCATAGGCCTTCGCCGCCTCGAGCGTCGGGAAGGTGAGCTTCACCTGCGTTTGCGTATCGGTGCCGCCAGACCAGCCCATCAGGGGGTCGGGGCGGCGGCGGGCGGCGGATTCGAATTCCAGCACCCAACGCCCGACACCGGCCTTGCCCGATTGCAGGGCGTTCTTGCTCGTCTGGTAGATGCGTGCGGCCATGCCGGCGCGATGCCCTAAATCGTGGGGGCGAATCAAGGGCGCTAGCCGCGAGTCCCCGGTCTGCTTATCAGGGGCGGCAATGGCACGGTCGGGGGATGACGAGGAAAAAGGCGGGATCAGCCGGCGGACGCTGCTGATCGGCGGCGGCGTGGGCGTCGGGCTGGCGCTGGCCTGGACATTGTGGCCGCGCCGCTACCGGCCCAATCTGGTCGCCGGCCCGGACGAGACGATCCTCAATGCCTTCCTGAAGATCGGCAAGGATGGCCGCGTTACCGTGATCGTCCCGCAGACCGAATTGGGGCAGGGGGTCGCGACCGCCTTGCCGCAGATCCTGGCCGACGAACTGGGCGCGGACTGGCGCAGCGTCGCGATCGAACCGGCGCCGCTCAATCCGCTCTACGTCAACCAATTGCTCGCCGAGGAATTGTCGCAAGGCGCGCTGCCCGAGGCGCTCGGCCCGGTGCGGCGCTGGACGGCGCGGGAAGTGGCGACACGCCACGGCATGATGCTGACCGGCGGCTCCACCTCGGTGCGCGCCTTCGAAGGGCGCATGCGTGAGGCCGGGGCGGCGGCGCGGCATCTGCTGACCGCGGTGGCGGCGCGCCAATGGAGCGTCGAGGCCAGCGAACTTTCCGCCCATTCCGGCTTCGTCTGGCGCGGCGAGGAAGCGATCGCCTTTGCCGATCTGGCCGAGCGGGCGGCGAGCGAGACGCTGCCGGCCGAGGTGCCATTGCGCAGCGGCCGCGACCATCGCCTGATCGGCCAGCCGCTGCCGCGCCTCGACGCGCCGGGAAAGGTGGATGGCTCGGCCCTCTTCGCGGGCGACATCCGCCTGCCCGACATGGTCTTCGCCGCCGTGCTGACCGCGCCGCCGGGCGCGCATCTGCTGTCGGCGGACAGCGACGCGGCCAATGCCATTCCCGAAGCGCTGGCGACTTTCCAGAATGCGAGCTGGGTCGGCGCGGTGGCGACCAACACATGGGCGGCGGAGCGCGCGGTCGGGGCGATGCGCCCGACCTGGCAGTTTCACGGTGACCGGGCGGACACGCGCACGATCGACGCTGCGCTCGCGGCAGCTCTGGACGCCGACGATAATGTCGACTGGTTCCATCGCCTTGGCGATCCGGACGCGGCCTTGGGCGGCGATGGCCCGAACGCGACCTACGCCGTCGGCCTCGCCCCCGGCGCGCCGCCCGAGACCTTGACCGCCACCGCGCGCGTCAATGGCGGCCACCTGGAAGTGTGGGCGCCGACCCAGGCCCCCAGCCTCGCCCGCGCCGCGGCGGCGGCGGAGCTGGGCTATGCGGAAAGCGACGTCACCATTTATCCGACCTCGGCGGGCGGGGGCTATGGCCGCAAGTTTGAGATGGACGCGATCCGCCAGGCGGTGATCATGGCGGCGCAGATGGCGCGGCCGGTGCAACTCGCTTGGTCGAGGCTCGAGGAGATACGCGGCGACAAGTTTCGCCCGGCGGCGATGGGGCGGATCGAGGCGCGGCTGAAGCCGGATCGCACGATCAGCGCCTGGCGCGCGCGGGTCGCGGCCCCGGCGACGGCGCGGGAAGTGGCGGAGCGGACCGGGCTCGGCGCGCATTTGTTCGGCGGCGGCCGTGCGCCGGCGGCCGGCGCGGTGCCGCCTTATGGAATCGCCAATGTCGCGGCGGGCCACGCGCCCGCCGACATTGGTCTCGCGACCGGCCTGTGGCGTTCGAACGCGCTCAGCTACACGAATTTCTTCACCGAAAGCTTCGTCGACGAACTGGCGCGGCAGACGGGGATCGAGCCATTCTCCTACCGCATCTCGATGCTCGGCCAGAATCCGCGGCTGGCGAATGTGCTCACGATGGCGACGGCGCTCGGCGGCTGGGACGGCGGGCCGACCGGCAGCGGCATGGGAATCGCCGCGCTGGCCGCCTATGGCTCCTATATCGGTACGCTGGTCGAGGTGGAGATCGGGCCGGACCAGAAAGTGCGCGTGCTGCGCGCGGTCTGCGCGGTGGATTGCGGGCGAGTGGTCAATCCGGAGCTGGTCCGCCAGCAGGTCGAAGGCGGCCTGATCCACGGCATCGCGGCCGCGATCGGGCCGGAATTGACGATCGAGCAGGGCGCGCCGCTGGCGCAGAATCTGGGCGCTTTGGGGCTGCCGACGCTGGCGGACACGCCGACGATCACGGTGGAATTGGTGCCGAGCGAAGCGGAGCCGGGCGGCGTGACCGAGCTGGCGGTGCCGACCGCGGCGCCGGCGATCGCGAACGCGCTCCATGCGCTGACGGGCGAGCGGGTGCGGCGGTTGCCGCTGCGCGTGGGGAGTGGGCGGTGAACCTACAAACCGTCATTCCAGCGAAAGCTGGAATCTCTTTTCCTTGGCCTGGAAGATGAAGTGAGATTCCAGCTTTCGCTGGAATGACGTAGTTGGTTGGAGCAGCTGATCTCATGGGCGGGGGTTGGACTTACATCATGACCAACCGAGCCTATGGCGTTCTTTATATCGGCGTCACGGCGAACCTTCCGCAGCGGGTCGCGCAGCATCGCGCGGGTAAGGGGTCCGCATATTGCCGCCGGTACAAGCTCACCCGCTGTGTCCTCGCCGAGCAGCATGGCTCGATTGACGACGCGATCCGGCGCGAAAAGCAGCTGAAGACGTGGCAACGCCCCTGGAAGATCGAACTCATCGAAGCCGCCAATCCGCAGTGGCGCGACCTGTGGGATTTCATGATTGAAGCGGATTGAGCGGAAATCTTGATCCAGAGGAATGCCGTCATTCCAGCGAAAGCTGGAATCTCATTTCCTTGACACCGCGATCAGAACAAGAAGTGAGATTCCAGCTTTCGCTGGAATGACGAGATTGGGGTCGATGTCAGTGCTGCCTTCAGACCACCCCACCATCCCCACCCGCAAGATCGGCGTGCTGCTGATCAACCTCGGCACGCCCGACGAGGCGAACCCGAAAGCGGTGAAGCGCTATCTCAAGCAATTCCTGTCGGACCGGCGGGTGGTGGAAATCCCCCAACTCGTCTGGCAGCCGATCCTGCGCGGGATCATCCTGAACACGCGGCCGAAGAAATCCGCGCATGCCTATCAACAGGTCTGG
>JBBSLM010000285.1:0-3610 GCA_038255245.1 Sphingomonadales bacterium | reverse complement strand
CAGAACAATACCTGCACCGGTCCGCTGGAATGTGCCGCGCGCGTCCGCCAGCTTGCCCAGAACGGGGCGAACGTCATCAAGTTCATGGCGACGGGCGGCGTACTGTCGCAGCAGTCGGGCGGGCTCGAGGCCCATTTTACCGACGAGGAGATGCGCGCGATCGTCACCACCGCGCGCTCGCTCGGCTTGCGCACCGCCGCACATGCCCATGGCGCTCGCGGGATCGAGGCGGCAGCGCGCGCGGGCGTCGGCTCGATCGAGCATGGCACGTTCGCCGACGAGGCGGCGATCCGGGCGATGCGCGCCAACAACGTCGCTTTGGTTCCGACGCTAATGGCAACGACCGGCCTGCGCGAGCAGCTCGCGCGCGGCACCTACACTCCGGTGGTCGAAGCCAAGGTTCGCGAAGTGCTGGCCTTGCAAGGCCGCGCGGTGCGCGCGGCCCGCGCCGGGGGCGTGACCGTCGTGTTTGGCACGGATAGTTCGGTTTATGAGCATGGCCGCAACGCCGAGGAGTTCGCTTTGCTGATAGAGCTGGGCGGGATGAGCGCCGCCGAGGCGATCGCCTCTGCCACCACCGGCGCCGCGCGGCTGCTCGGCATGGAGAATGAGATCGGCCGGATCGCCCCCGGTTTTTCCGCCGACATCATTGCTGTCGATGGCGATCCGCTGGCCGACGTGCGCATCCTGGAACGGGTGCAGTTCGTAATGGCGAGGGGCCGCGTTGCGGAATAGTTGGAGATTATGACGACTGCGCACGCCGCCTACCGCATCAAGATCGGCGCCTGGGTCAAGGCGCGCCTGATCGCCAATCCCGACGCGCTGAAGATCGACGCCGACGGGCTCGACCTGTTCGTCGTCCGCGACGTCCTGCCGCCGATATTGTGCGCGGACATGATCGTTTTGGTCGATCAGCATCTGGTGCCGTCGGGCATCATGGCGCCGCATCCCGATCCAGAATATCGCACCAGTTACAGCGGCAATCCGCCGCCGGATCATCCGCTCATGCTCGAAGTCGACCGCCGCATCCGCGAGGTCGTCGGCATTCAGGCCGAATTGGGCGAAACCATCCAGGGCCAGCGTTATGCGGTCGGCCAGCAATTCAAGCCGCATTGGGACTATTTCATCCCAGGCGAAGGCTATTATCCCAAGACGCAATTGGTGGGCGGCCAGCGTACCTGGACGGCGATGGCGTTCCTCAATGAACCGGAAGCGGGCGGCCACACCCGCTTCACCCAGGTCGATGTGTCGGTCCGGCCACGGACCGGCAATCTGCTGATCTGGAACAATCTGACGCCCGAGGGCGAGCCGAACGAGAAATCGATGCATCAGGGCAGCCCGGTCGAGGCGGGGCTGAAATATGTCGTGACCAAATGGTATCGCGAGCGAGCCTGGACGCATCTCCCCGACGATCCCGGCTATTGAGCGCAGGCGGCGCTTCCCTTTCCGCCCGCCGCGACTACAGCCAGACGCAATCCTCGTTCGCGCCCGAAGGAAGCTTCATGACCCGTCTGCCCCTGATCGCCTTCCTCCTGCTCGGCGCCAGCGCCTGCGCGACCGCCTCCGCCGGCCAGGAACCGGCGGCGACCGTGCCGGTGGCGACCCCCGCCCCGGCGCAAGGCACGCCCGGCGAACGGCTCCGCGCTCTGTTCGCGGCGAGCGACGCGGCGATGCTGCAACGCAATCCGATCGCTGCGCTGGGCCGCGGCGATTACACCCGCGCCGACCAGCTGGGGAATTATTTCACCGATGAGATGACCGCCGCCGAGAAAAGGGCGGCCGAAGAGGATTTGACGGCGCTCCGCG
This sequence comes from Sphingomonadales bacterium, assembly GCA_038255245.1. Lineage (GTDB taxonomy): Bacteria > Pseudomonadota > Alphaproteobacteria > Sphingomonadales > Sphingomonadaceae > Allosphingosinicella. The sequence goes on along the minus strand of JBBSLM010000285.1, from coordinate 1,804 downwards.
GGATCGACCGCAATGCGCTGAACGATACGGACAAGCTCGCCTACGACGTGTTCGCCTATACGCGCGAACAGGATCTGTCGGGCTTTGCACCCGATCTGCTTGCGCTCACGCAGGTTCGCCCGGTCAATCATTTCGGCGGCGTCCACACTTTCTACGCCGTGCTCTCCTCGGGCCGCAGCATCGCGCCGTTCCGCAACGTCGACGATTATCAGGACAATCTCGCGCGCCACGGCCAGTTCGGCCCCATCATCGACCGCATCATTGGCCGTTTCCGCGAAGGGCTGGCGTCGGGCGTGGTCGATACCAAGCTGACCACCCGCAACATGATCGAGCAGCTCGACAATCTGCTGAACGCCGCGCCGGCGGCCAACGTCTTCCTCGCCCCGGTGCAGACCTTCCCGGAAGGCGTGCCGGAAAGCGATCGCGCCCGGCTCCGGGCCGCGCACGAAGCGGCATGGCGCGACCAGATCGCGCCGGCGTACCGCCGCCTCCGCACGTTCCTGCAGGACGAATACCTCCCCCGCGCTCGCGAAGGCGCCGGCCTGGTCCACATGCAGGGCGGCGAGCGGCTGTACCGCCGCCTGATCGAGGAAAATACGACGCTGCCGCTGGAGGCTCAGGCGCTCCACGACCTCGGCCTTTCCGAAGTCACCCGCATCCGCACCGAGATGGAGGCGATCCAGCGCCGGGTCGGCTTCAACGGCACGCTCAAGCAATTTTTCGAGCATCTGCGCACCGCGCCGCAATTCACTCCCGCCAGCCGCGAGGCCTTGCGCGAGGGCTATTATGCGATCGGCCGCACCGTCGAATCCCGCATCGGCCGCTTCTTCAACCTCACCCCGCGCAGCCGCCTGGAAATCCGCGAGGTCGAGGCGTTCCGCGAGCGTACCGAAGCCGCCGGCTCCTATATGGACGGCTCGGCCGACGGCTCGCGCCCCGGCGTCTTCTACTTCAACGCCTACGATCTGCCGTCGCGACCAACCTGGGGCATGGAGACGCTGTACCTGCACGAAGGCGCGCCCGGCCATCATTTCCAGATCATGCTGGCGGCCGAGAATGAGGCGCTGCCCAACTTCATGCGCTTCGGCGGCAACACCGCTTATGTCGAGGGCTGGGCGCTCTATGCCGAAACGCTCTGGGACGAGCTTGGCATGGAGACCGATCCCTATCAGCGCTTCGGCGGCCTGAATGACGAAATGCTGCGCGCCATGCGGCTGGTCGTCGACACGGGCATTCACGCTCTGGGCTGGACCCGCGAGCGCGCGATCCAGTACATGCTCGACAATAGCGGGCTGCCGGAAACCGACATCATTGCCGAGGTCGAGCGTTACATCGCCATTCCCGGCCAGGCGCTCGCCTACAAGGTCGGCCAGCTGAAGATATTGGAACTGCGCGCCCGCGCGGAAGCGGCGCTCGGACAACGCTTCGACATCCGCGCCTTCCACGATCAGGTGCTGAACTCGGGCGCGTTGCCGTTGATCGTGCTCGAGCAGAAGATCGACGCCTGGATCGCCAGCCAGCGGCAATAGTGGGGTCCAGGGAACCTGATGAGAGCTTTGGGGCAACCTTTCCGCCGCCGAAACGTCTGATCGGCGCCATGTCCGATCCGAAGCATTATCCCGCGCTGGCGTCCCCGCACGTCAGCCTGAACGGCAATGTCAACGAGGCCATGTATGCCGCCTTCCGGGACGGCATCGCCGCCGCCGGCGACGCGGACCCGCTGGTCATTTCGCTCACGACCCTGGGCGGAAACCCCGAAATCGCGCGCGCGATGGGCGAGGAAATCCGCCTCCTGGGCGCCTAT
>JBBSLM010000284.1:0-3613 GCA_038255245.1 Sphingomonadales bacterium | reverse complement strand
GCCCAGCTCTGGGCCGCCTGGCCGCGTTATGACCGGGAACGGCCATTCTCCACCTGGATGTACCGGGTCGCGCTCAATGTCGCGATCAGCCACGTGCGCGGCGTCTATCGCGCGGCGCGCCATTTCGAGCCGCTGACCGACGATCATCACCTGATCGCCGCCGCGCCGGTCGACCATGAGGGGCAGGACGAACTCGCGATCCTGCAGGATGTCATCGCCGAACTGGACCAGCTCAGCCGCGCCCTTTTGCTCCTCTATCTCGACGAGCGCAGCCACCGCGAGATCGCCGAGATTCTCGGCATCGGCGAATCCAATGTCGGCACCAAGCTCAATCGGCTGAAGCAGCGCATCCGCGCCCGCCTCGCCTGACCCGCATCGCATCAAAGGACATTCGAAATGGAATTGGACGATCTCAAGCAGGCGCTGACCCGGCTCGACAAAAGGTTCGAGGCGCAGGAAGCCGTGGACCTCGCCAATGCGCGCCGCGCCCAGCGCAATCGCGCCGCGGATGGCCTGCGGCCATTGGCGCGCGGGCAGATCGGCCTGATCGTGTCGGGCGCGATCACCGCCTTCATCGGCGTCGCGGCCTGGCACGGCGCCATGGATCGCTCCCTTGGCGGTCCGTTCGTCGCCGGCATCATCTTTCACGCGTACGGCGTCGCCATGATCATGATCGGCGCCATCACCCGCGGCTTGCTCTGGGGGATCGACTGGGCGGGGCCGGTGGTCGGGATCCAGCAGCGCCTGGCCCGCGTGCGGCGGGCGCGAGTGCTGGCGGGCCTCACCATCGGCCTGTCCTGGTGCATGTTGTGGGTGCCGGCGCTGATCGTCCTGTTCTTCCTGGCGTTCGGCGTCGATATCGTCGCGCCGTCACCGGCGACCTGGCTGTGGATTTCGGCCGGCAATGCGGCGCTGATGGCCGCCGTCGGGCTCTTCTATTTTTGGGCCAGCGCCACCGGCCGATCGGCGATCACCAGTGCTTTCGGCCGCGCGTTCGCCGGCGAGCATCTGGTCCGCGCCCAGGCGGACCTCGCCGCCATCGGCGCCTTCGAGCGCGATTAGACCTGCCCGCGAGGACCCGGGATCTTTTCACCGAAAGCTCAGCAATTGATCATGCCTTTCACCCGCCCGGCGGGCAGCGCAGCCAGACCGAAAGCGCTTTGACGCCCGTGAGTTGCTGTGTTAGCACTCTAATACGGATGGGCATGGGGCCTGAAGATTTCATCCGGCCGCCGATCGGCGCGGCTTTGCGAGGGGAGGCGGAAGTTGCGTCATTTGTTATTGTTGTCCGCCGCCATGATTGCTCCGGCCAGTGTCGCCCAAGCGCAGACGCAGCCAGCACCGCGGCCGGCTCCGGCTCCGGCGCCAACCCCTTCCCCCGCGCCGGCCCCCGCCCCCGCCCAGGAAGCGCCCGAGGAAGCGCCGCCGCCTGAAGGCGAGGAAATGGTCGTGCGCGCCGAAGCGTCCGACCAGCGCACGGCGATCGACCGCGAAACCTATATCGTGCGCGACACGGCCGAAGCGCGGACGTCGAACGCGCTCGACATTCTGGGCCGCATCCCCGCGATCACGGTGCAGCCGGACAACAGCATCCGCCTGCTCGGCACGACCGGCGTCACCGTCCTGGTCGACGGCCGCCCCTCGCCCAACCCGAACGTGCTGCGCGACCTGCAGGGGTCGGAGATCGCCCGGGTCGAGGTCGTCTCCAACCCGAGCGCACAATTTTCCGCCTCCGGCACCGGCGGCGTGATCAACATCATCACCCGCCGCACCGCCCCGGGCGGCTTGCGCGGCTCGGTGACCGCGAGCGTCAGCAGCTATGAGGGCTACGAGCTGCGCGCCGCGCCCAGCTGGACCGGCGGGAAATGGACGATCAACGGCAATCTGGGCATCACCCGCAACGGCAGCGAAACCGAAGCCATCCGTGAGCGGATAAGCCTGGACCCCGCCAGCCCCGTCCCCGACAGCCTGGAGACGCTCGACACGCGCGGCCAGTTCGAGTTCGTCAATGCCGGCGGGCAGATCAGCTATCGCCTGACCGAGAAGAAGACGCTGACCTTCCAGGGTGGCGCCATCTCGCTGGATGCCGGCAACACGACCAACTCGCTGCTGACGATCGCGGGCGCGCCCGGCGGGCCGATCAGCCAGCTCAGCACCAACGATTTCACTTACCAGGCCTATAGCGCCGCGCTCGAATATCGGGCGGAAGGCAGCCGCCCGGGCGAATTGCTGACCACCTCCATCCAGCAATATCGCCTCGACCCGATCAACGACGTCCTGGTCGATTTCGGCGCGGGCGACTTCCGCTTCCGTTCGGACAGCTTCACCCGCGCCCGCATCTTCAAGCTCGATTATGTCCGTCCCTTGAGCGCGGGCAGCCGGATCCTGCTCGGCGGTTCGGCCAACGACACTTATGATTACAGCCGCGTCGAACAGAGCGGCGACCTGCCGCTCGGCGCCAATCCCTTCCCGCCCGTGTCGATCATCGACGGCTCGTTCGTCGAGGCCGCGGTCTATGGCAGCTACCAATTCCCCCTGCTCGGCGGCACTTTGCTCGCGGGCATGCGGGTCGAGGGCCGGCAATATGAGTTCGCCGACCCGGCGCTCGGCGAAGGCCCGAACGATTTGCATTTCTTCCCCAGCGTGCATTTCGAGCGCGCCCTGGGCGGCAGCTTCAACGGCAATATCAGCTATTCGCGCCGCATCGCCTGGCCCGCGGTGCAGCAGCTCAGCCCCGCCTTGCGCTTCCAGGACGCGACCACCGCGCAGGCCGGCAATCCCGCCTTGCGGCCGGAGCTCACCGACAGCCTCGAGGCCCGCGTCCGCGGCCAGATCGCCGGGCAGAATGTCTCGCTCACCACCTTCGCCCGGCTGACCGACGATCTCTTCTCCAGCCTCAGCACGCTGACCGACGAAGGCCTGCTGATCACCCAGCAGGTGAATGTCGGCACCCGCACCGACCTTGGCGCCAGCATCGCGGTGCAGGGCTCGCTCATCCAGGGCCTCAATTACACGCTGAACGGCAACCTCATCGACCGCAGCGTCGAGCGCGAGCGGTTCGGCATCGTGAGCACCGCGCGCAGCACCAATTATTCCGCCACCGCCCAGCTCGACTATCGCGACGGGCAGGACGGCCGCGCCGGCGCCGACCGCGTCACGCTCACCGCGAATTTCTCCGGCCCCTATGATGACGGCCTGGTGCAGCGCTCCGCATTCTTCCGCGCCAGCGCCTCCTGGTCGCACGCCATCACCGATCGCCTCTCGTCGGTGGTGACGGTCGACGACATTTTCGGCCCGACCGAGTTCCGCACCAGCACCTTCTCCGACACCGCGCTGACGCGCAGCACGACCTTCTCCGACGGCCCGCGCTTCAAGCTGGCGCTGACTTACAGCCTCGGCCGCCCCGGCCAGCCGCAGCAGCCCCAGCCGGCGGGGCCGAGCATGCCGGGCTTGCCGATCCCGGGGTAAGCGCCGCGCGGAAGGTTCCTGCGGTGATGAAGGTTCACACCCCCAGGGCGAAAAGTTTGGCGGAACCTTCCGCCTGAGCTTTCGGCCTTCCCGCATCGGCCAAAGGTCCGGAAAGTCCGGGGGTCTCGCGCGCGCACGCGAGGCG
>JBBSLM010000283.1:0-3627 GCA_038255245.1 Sphingomonadales bacterium | reverse complement strand
TCCGGCATGGCGATGTCGAGCAGGACGAGATCGGGCCGCGCCGAAGCGATCAAGGCGAGCGCGGATTCGCCGTCCTTGGCGGTTCCGGACAGGAAGACATCGGGCTGATCGGCGAGCAGAATCTCCAGCCGTTCGACGGCCAGCGGCTCGTCATCGACGATGACGATCCTGAGCTCAGGCACCGGCGATGGCCGGGAAATAGAGATGGACGGTGTAGCCGCCGCCCGGATCGGGGCCGTGGATGCAGCCACCGGTATCGCCAAAGCGCGAGGCGATCCGCTCGCGCACGTTGCGCAGGCCGACGCCCGTGCTTTCCGCATCATGTTCGGCCGCAACACCGTCGCCGTCATCCTTCACCTTGAGGTGCAGGCGGCCGGCTTCCTCATAGGCGGAAATCCGAATCGTCACCGGCCGCCGGGCTTTGGCGACGCCATATTTCACGCAATTCTCCACCACCGGCTGCAAGATCAGCACCGGCACGCGGCGGGAGAGCAATGGCTCGGGCACGTCGAGCTCGATCTTCAGCCGGTCGGGAAAGCGCACCTGCTCAATCTCCAGATAGAGGCGCTGCAGCCTGATCTCTTCCGCCAGCGCGACGTCCGCCGTCGGCTCGGTGGTGAGGGTGGTGCGGAAGAAAGCGGAGAGATTGCCCAGCATTTGCTCGGCCGCCTGCGTGCGCTTGGCCAGCACCAGGGCGCTCAACGAATTCAGCGTGTTGAACAGGAAATGCGGGTTGATCTGGTAGCGCAAGGCCTTGAGCTGCGCTTCCTGCGCCTGGCGGGTCAGCGCCGCCGCCCGCCGGTCCGCTTCGCGCAATTGCCCGGCATAGCTCAACGCCACATAGATGGCGGCCCAGGCGGCGAAGAAGAAATACCAGCTGTGCGCCGCGTCGGCGACGATCTTCAGCGTCGACCATTCCGCCATTTCGCGCGCCGACATCGGATCGATCCAGGGCGCGGCCTCGGGCGCGAACACGTAGAACATGTAATTGGCGGCCATCGGCATGACGGCGGCTGCAGGGAGCGCAGCGATCGCCGCGACGGCGATCTTCGCCGCGATGCCGCGCCGCGCGACCAATTGCAGCGCCAGATAGATCAGGAAGCTGAGCGCGATCGCCAGTCCCACGACCGCGGCCCGGCGGCGGAACATCTCGCCCTGGCCGAGCTGGTCCATCAGCACGGCGCGCAGCGAGGTGGAAGCGAAATAGACAGTCCAGAAGCCCAGGATCGTCTTGATCGCCAGCGGTGCGTCGGCAAAATATCGGCGCGGCATCGGCGGCTGAATCCGGTCCATGCCCCCGTCTAGCCCGACGGCGTTGCCGATCCTCCCCCCGGCACCGCCGCTTGCCGAAACGCTCGTGGCGTTGATCGAAAATCCGCTGTCGCCGCGGTCCGGCAGCGGCGCGCGATAGCCCGTGGCGTCCGCATCATCGTGCAAGACCGGCCCTTGCCCTTGCTTCGATTCGTCCATCTTGCCCCCCGTTCGGAATCCTTAAGCGCCGATGGCGAAAAGGTCAGCAGTCGATACGGGTGCATAATAACGCCGGGGAAACCGCGTTTTCGGCTCCAGGCTCTGTGGCTTGGCGGTGACAGTCGGGAAGGCCATCGACGCCGCGTGAGCATTTCGCGTTGCCCATCCCGATACAATTCGATTCACTTTGCCATTGGGGCAGGGGTCAAGGTTAACGGGCTGGCAATCCCGTTCATGTATAACCTGGCTCAGGGGTGAAAGGAGCGGGGTTATGAGTGCCAGTGCGCGTCAGCCAAGCGGAGCCGCGGCTCTGTCGGAAATGCGGGAATTCGCGACCTTCGGTAAGGGTACGCAGCGTTACATCCGCCGCTCGCTCGACATCGGCCTTGGCCGCCGCGACGCGGTGAAGCGCTGGTCGCGCGACATCGCCGAGGCGGCGAGCATCCGCGCCCAGGAAAGCGTCTATCGCCGGCTCGATTTCATCCGCGAACATATTCCCGACGATTGCGGGCTGGACGCGATGGAGCCGATCATGGCGCCGTTGATCACGATGAGCGCCTTCGATCTCGGCCAGGACCGTCTGAGCTGCTTCGCTTCCTACCGCTTCCTGTATGAGCGGCTGATGGGCGCGGGCATCCGCTCCTGGCTGCCGGGCGCCTTCTGCTCCGCTTCGGCCTTGCCGCATCTCCATCCGGCCCGGCGCCGCGCCTTGCTGCAGTCGATCAGCGAAGCCGCCGCGACCGCGCCGGGCTGGTCGTCGCGCGAGCCGATGTTCATCCCGGACTGGGTGGAAAAGGTCGAGCAGCCGGTCGAGGGCTGAGCCCTTTCCTGTCACCCCCGCGAGAGCGGGGGCCCGGATTGGGTTCCCGCTTTCGCGGGAATGACAAGTGAACCTGGATCAGCCGGCCAACCGCGCCAACAAACCCTCGGCGAACCCCGTCAGCGTGTCGTCGCGGGCGCCCATGATGACGATCCGGTCACCGGGGCGTGCCAGTTCGATCAGCCGCGCGCCGCATTGTTCGCGGGTGGCGAGATGTTCGGCCTGCCGGCCGTGACCGGCGACCGCCTCGGTCACCACAGCGCTGCCGATCGACTTGTCCGTCGTGCCGCCATGATAGACCGGATCGGGCATCAGCAGCACGTCCTCCCCGGCCATTTCGGTGATGAAGGTTTCGCCCAGTTCGCGGCCCATGGTGCGCAGCGGATTGTAGCCGTGCGGCTGGAAGAAGAGCAGCAAGCGCCCGGGGAAAGCGTGGAGCGTCTGCAAGGTCGCGGCGATCTTGTCGGGATTGTGCCCGAAATCGTCGATCACGGTGACGCCGTTCGCCTCGCCGATGAGCTCGAAGCGGCGGCGCAGGCCGGTAAAGCCTGACAGCGCCTCGGCGGCTTCGGCCAGGCCGAGGCCGGTTGCGGTCACCGCCGCCAATGCAGCCAGGGCGTTGGAGGCGTTGTGGCGTCCCGGCACGGCAAGGCGCAGCGCCACGGCCTCGCCAGAGCGATGGTCGGTGACGGTGAAGGAGATCGCGTAGGGTTCCTCGGCCAGATCCGCGGCCATCATGTCCGCCTCGCGCTTGAGGCCGTAGGAAACCACCTTTTCGGCCGGCAGCATTGCCGCCAGCAGCCGCGCCTCGCCATCGTCCATGTTGACGACCACTTTCTCCGCCTTCGCCGCGAAATCGCCGAACAAATGGCGCAATTCGTCGAGCGATTTGTGGTCGAGCGTGACGTTGTTCAGCACCGCGACGCTGGGCCGATAGAGCGCGATCGAGCCGTCGCTTTCGTCGACTTCGCTGACGAAATCGGGGCCGGCGCCGACCAGGGCGCTGGCGAACAGCTGATCCGGGGTGGCGAAATTCTTCATCACCGCGCCGTTCATCACCGTCGGGTCGCGGCCGAGCGCGTGCAGGATCCAGCCGATCATCCCCGTGACGGTCGATTTGCCCGACGTGCCGCCGACAGCGATGCGGTTCGCCGCGTCGTTGAACAGCATGGCGAGCAATTCGGCGCGGGTGAGGCGCTCGCAATCCAGCTCGCGGGCGCGGATCACGTCGGGGACACTCTCCTCGACCGCGGCGGAGGCGACGAGGATCTGCGCGCCGCTGGTGACGCCCGAGCCGTCCTGCGGGAAAAGCGGGATGCCGCGGGCGCGCAGGAAGC
>JBBSLM010000282.1:0-3661 GCA_038255245.1 Sphingomonadales bacterium | reverse complement strand
TGGCTCCCGCTGACGCCGAAGCCGACGACGACGATGTGGTCGTGAAGCCCGCTTTGTAGCCGCTGCATGATCCATTTGCTCCAGACGCGCTTGATGACGAAGGTGTAGGCCGTGCCGGCCAGGATGAGGATGAAGAAAATCCGAATGGGGGTGACGACCAGGGCGTCGAACAGCCGCGCCTGGTCGGTAACCGGGACGATGTCGCCATAGCCCGTCGTCGTCGCGCTGATCATCGTGAAATAGATGATGTCGCTGAGGCTGACATGGCCGTCGAGATTGTCCTTGAGGCTTTCGCGCTCGATCCAGTGAAAGCCGATGATGAAGGCCAGCAGAAACAGCATCGCGGCGACGCGGATGCCGAATTGCGTCCAGGGCCCGATGCTGGAGCGCCGCCGCAGCAGCAGCGCGCCGAGATCGCGGGCACCGCGCTTCTTCATTCGTAGAGCGCCCCGAGCAAGGCCAGCGACGGTTCGTGGGTGAGATCGAGATGGAGCGGGGTGACGGACACATAGCCGTCGCCGATCGCTTCCAGGTCCGTCTCGTGGCCCGGCGTGTGTTCGATCGGGGCGAGGCCGAACCAATAATAGCGATAGCCGCGCGGATCGGTGCGCTCGACCAGCTGAGAGCGGCCGTAATTGTGGAAGCCCTGGCGCGCCACGCGGATGCCGCGCACGTCGTCCGGGGCGCGGGCCGGGAAGTTGATGTTGATCAGGGTGCGGTGGTCCATCGCCCGGCCGATCAGGGGCGCGAGGGTCCGCGCCGCCCAGGCGCTGGCGGCGGAAAAAGGCGCGGTGTCGGCCAGCCCCTCGCGGCTGTGCGCCTGGCTGAGCGCGATCGAGGGGATGCCGGCGAGCGCGCCTTCCATCGCGGCCGAGACGGTGCCGGAATAGGTGCAATCCTCGGCCAGGTTCGCGCCCCGATTGACGCCGGAAAGGATGAGGTCCGGCTTGTGGTCCGGGATCACCTGCTGGATCGCCATCATCACCGCATCGGTCGGCGTGCCGGTGACGCAGAAACGGCGGTCGCCGAGCTTTCTGAGGCGGACGGGGCGGGTGAGCGTGAGACTGTGGCCGGCGCCGGACTGCTCCTCGCTCGGCGCGACGATCCAGACGTCGTCGGAAAATTGCCGGGCAATTTCTTCGAGGATTTCCAGGCCGGGCGCGTGGACGCCATCGTCATTGGTGAGGAGGATGCGCACCCCGCAAGGCTATGAAGCCTCGTTCCGGGCCGCACAAGCCGCAACCTTAGCCGCCCGACCCGCGTTCGAAGGGCAAAGGAGAAAGTCCCGATGCAGATCCCCCACAATGCCCATGTCCTGGTTGCCGATGGCCGCAAGATGCTGTTCTTCCGCAATGAAGGCGACGCCGACTATCCCAAGCTGGAGGTGGAGAATCACCGCGAAGAGGATAATCCGAAAGACAGCGACCAAGGGACCGACCGGCCGGGCCGGGCTTTCACTGCCGGCGGCGTGCCGCCAAGCCAGGGTGGCTCGCGGCCAGGCGCGGCGAACCGCAGCGGCTATTCGGAAACCGATTTCCACCAATTGCAGGAAGACCGCTTCGCGGCCGAACTGGCCGAGATGCTGAAAGGGCGCGCGCTGGCGAACGAGATCGAGACGCTGATCGTCGTCGCGCCGCCCAAGACGCTGGGCGAGCTGCGCAAACATTATCACAAGGAAGTCGAGGCGCGGCTGGCGGGCGAGATCGCCAAGGATCTGACCAACATGCCGGTGCCGGAGATCGAAAAGGCGCTGCAGGCGGCTTAGGCGTCAGCGTGATACGAGAAAGGCCGCCCCGCTGCTGGCGGGACGGCCCTTTCTTGAACTTCGAATGCTCAGGCTACTGCGGCCGGCACCTTCTTGGCGAGACGGCGGCGGGCGATGAGCGCCGCGGCAGCCGCGCCGAACAGGATGACCATCGGCGGGGCGGGGACCGGCGTGCCGCCGTTCGAGCCGCCGCTCGAGCTGCTCGAGCCGCTGGAGGTCGAACTGCCGGTGCTGCTCGAGGTCGAGGACGAGGTGCTGCTCGAGGTCGAGGAGCTGGTCGAGGACGAGCTGGACGCCGACGACGACACGTCTCCGCTGGAGGACGACGTGGACGACACGTCGCCGCTGGAAGAGCTGGTCGAGGACACTTCGCCCGACGAGGTCGAACTGGAGCTGCCGCCGGTCGAACTGGTCGAGGAGACCTCGCCCGACGAGGTCGAGCTGCCGCCGGTCGAGCTTGAAGTCGAACTGCCGCCAGTCGAGGTGGAGCTGCCCCCGGTGGAGGTGGAACTGCCGCCGGTCGAACTGCCCCCGGTGGAGCTCGAGGTCGAACTCCCGCCGCTGCCGCCGCTTGAGGTCGAGCTGCCACCGCTGCCGCCGCTCGAGGTCGAGGTCGAGCCGCCGGTCGAGGTGGACGAGATGATGATGTTGCCGCCCGAGCCGCCGCTCGAGCCGCTCGAGCCGAAGAAGCCGCCGGCGAAGAAACCGCCGCCGCCAAAGCCGCCGCCGCCGCCGCTGGTCGTGCTGCCGCCGCCCAGCATGACCGGGATCAGGCCGCCGCCGCCGGAGCTGCCCATTGCATAGCCGCCGCCCATCTGCGGGGGCATCGGTGCGGGACCGTAGGGGACCGGGCCGGGCGCGGCCTGCGCGTAAGTGCGGGTCGTGACCGTCGCGGGGGCGGCGCAGGCCGTCCGGCGAATGGTCCGGCGCACCACGCGGCGCTGGCCGGTGGCCGCGGTGCGGACCGCCTGACCCTTGGTGCTGTGGACGACCGCCGGCCGCTCGGGCGGATTTTCGCGGACATGGACCGCGCCGCCGCCAATGATGGCGCCACCGCAAGTGCAGGCACACAATTTAGCCATCGCCATACGAACAGACATACCCGACCTCTTTCCTCCGCCGCCTTCGGCCAAGAATGGGAGAAGAACCTGCCGGTCTTTCCCGCTCGCCGCGGCTGTAGCGATGGAGATGCAAACAGTTGGTTTAAGCGCAAGCGCGTTAACCCTGTTCGGCCCCTCAGGAGCCGGTTCTGGCGCTGCTTCGTCCCATTACCGGACGATTGCCTGGGCAAGCTGTAAGGATTGGCCGGGCGAGGGAGCGACCGGGAAGCCGTCCGGGTGCAGACATTGCCCGTTTCCAGCCCACTGATTCGCGGCCTGATTGGCGCGCCACTGCTGCTGTTCCGCAACAGTTCATTTTAGATCGCTATTAGAATGACTTGTTGAGCCTTGCGCGCGAGCGTATAGGCGCGGCCGGGCGGGAGGATTGATGCACGTGAAGCGCACGGGTTCCTGCCCTGGTTCGGACAACCGGCTTTATGCCGACCGACGGGGAGTGGAGGGCAATGGCGACCGCACATAGTGACGTGCTGTTGGGCGAGTTCGGCGAGTACCGACCGAGCGCCAACGAAGAGTTCATGAATCCGGAGCAGCTGGCCTATTTCAGGCAGAAGCTGCTCGGCTGGAAAGACGGCATATTGCGCGAGGCGGCGGAGACGATGGCCGAGCTCAAGTCCGCGCCGATCCAGGAAGCCGATTTGACCGACCGCGCCTCGAGCGAGACGGATTGGGGCATTCACCTCAGAACCCGTGACCGGCAGCGCAAGCTGATCGCCAAGATCGATTCCGCGATGCGCCGGATCGACTCCGGGGAATATGGCTTTTGCGAAGTGAGCGG
>JBBSLM010000281.1:0-3680 GCA_038255245.1 Sphingomonadales bacterium | reverse complement strand
GCAAATCTTGTCGACCCGGGGAAGGTCGCCCGCCCCGAACGCCAAAGCTGCCACCGCCTGCGCGCCGCCGACCGTCCAGATCGCCTCGATCCCGCACAATTCGGCCGCCAGGGCGATGGCCGGGTCGAGCCCGCCCCCGGCGCGCGGCGGCGTCACCACCGTGATGGCGCCGACGCCCGCGGCCCGCGCCGGCAGCGCCAACATCAGGAGGGTGGAGAAAAGCGGGGCCTGGCCGCCCGGCACATAGAGGCCGACCCGGTCGATCGCCCGCCAGAGCTTGCGCACGACCAGGCCCGGAAATGGTTCCACCACCACGTCGGCCGGTGGGCTGCGCTCGTGAAACAGGGAAATATTCCGCGCCGCCAGTTCCATCGCCGCGACATCCCCAGCCGCAAGGGTCCGACGCGCGAGCGCAGCCGGCTCCGCGACGGGCAGCAATTCGGGAGGCGCGCCGTCGATCCGCTCGGCCGCCGCGACGAGCGCCGGCCAGCCGCCCGTGCGCACGCGGTCCACGATCTCACACACTGCCTCGCGCAGGCCCGCATCGCTGCGCTGATCGGGACGCGCCAGCGCCCGCACCTGATCCGCCGGATCGAGCGCTGCCCAAATGAACGTCTTCACATCATCATCTTTTCAATGGGCAGGACGAGGATGGCCGAAGCGCCGGTCGCCTTCAGCTTCTGCAGCGTCTCCCAAAAGACCGATTCCTGGCAGACCGCGTGAATCGCGAAATGGCCGGGCCGCTGGTGGAGTGGCAGGATGGTCGGTGCCCCAGCGCCCGGCAACAAGGCCGTGATCGCCGCGAGCGCTTCGCCCGGCGCGTTGAGCATGATGTATTTGGCTTCGTTGGTCGCGAGCACGCCGTCGATCCGGCTCAGCAGGCCGGCGACCTGCTGCTCGTTTGCATCGACAATCGGCTTGCGGGTGCGGATCAGGACCGCTTCGCTGTCGAACACGGTTTCCAGCGGCCGCAGCCCGTTCGCCTCCAGCGTCGCGCCGGTCGAAACCAGGTCGCAGATGAATGGCGCGATCTGGAGCCGCGGAGCCAGCTCCACGGCGCCGTTCATTTTCACCACCGTGGCGCTGATCTGGAGATCATCGAGAAAGCGCTGCACGATCCGGGGATAAGAGGTTGCGATCCGCGCGCCGGCGAGCGTGCCGACGCCTTCCCAGGGCGAGGCGACGGGGGCAGCCAGTTTCAGCGTGCAGCGCCCGAAGCCGAGCCGGCTGACGATTTCGCAGCGCGACTCCTGCTCGCCGAGTTCGAACTCGCGCAGCACGTTGCCGCCGACCAGGCCAAGCTCGCACACCCCGTCCGCGACGAAGATCGGAATGTCGTCGTCGCGCACGAACATGAGATCGGCCGGGAAGTTTTCGACCCGCGCGGTAAGCTCGTTCTTGCCATTTTGGATGCGCAGCCCGGCGTCGCGCAGCAGCGCGCGGCTGGGCTCCGACAATCGTCCGGACTTCTGGATCGCGATGTGGAGGCGGATCGCGTCAGTCAGCATCGCCGCCCTCCAGCGTATCGAGGGCGTGGCGATAGCCTTGATGCGGCTCCTGCCGAAGGAAGCGCGCTACCCGAACCACCGTCGTCGTGCTGACCCCGGTCGCTTCTTGAATGTCACGGTAGGACAGCTCGTTGCGATCGAGGAGCCTGGCGACGTGCCAGCGCTCCGCCAGCGTTCGAATCTCCGCCGGGGTGCAAAGATCGACCAGCAGCAACCGCATCTCCTCGACCGTGCGCGGGGTCAGGAGCGCCGCGCACAGATCGTCGGTGTGCGCGCCTGGATCGCGGGTCGGTGACAGGGCCGCTTGGTTCATATCTTTGTTCCAACGTACTAATACACTAGAACGCAGCTGCTAACGATATGCGCGGCCCGAAGCAAGGCCTGCATCGACAATTTCTTGGGTGACGCCCAAAGCGGCTGGCCCGACGCGCCGAAACCTCCGCCCTCCGCGCAGTGCACACTTGTGCCGGGCAGACAATCGACGCAAAGTAGTGCATCAATGTCGTGATGCTGCGCGGCGCAGTAGTGCGCGTTTTTTCTGAGGGGGTTAGGACAATGGCTGGCAATCGGCTCGTTTTTGAGCGTGGCTCGATCGGCGCTTTTTCCCGGACGCGCATTGGCCGGGAACTGGATGGAGCCGCGTTCGGCAGCGTGCTTGCCACAACCAGCCGCATCGGCGACGAGGCTGATTTGGACCTTGCCTTGTCGCGGGCGGCGGGCTTCCTGGCCAGTGGCGGCGCTGTTTCCGCCTTTTCGCATGCGTCGCTGACTTCTGCTGCCGGGTCTGCGCCAAACGAATTCGCATCGACCCCCGGGTTCGCGTCTGCACCGATTGACCAAGGGTCCGTGGCCGGCTTCGCCACCGGCGCCGCTTTTGTGACGCCGACGTGGCTGGCAAGTGGCAATGCCGCGCCGCTGGGCGCCGATGCCGCCTCGGCGCAGCCGGCCAGCTTTGACGATTCGTCGATGAGCGCGGGCATCGAGGCCAGAACGACGGCCGCGGCGCAAGGCGAGATGGTATTGCCCGGCCCTTCCGACGCCGCCGAGACGCCGCAGGCCAATGAGATCTTCACCGTCACGCAAACGACGGTCCTCGCACCTGGCGGCGACACGGACGGCGACGGCGTGATCGATCCCGGCGAGACGGTCCTCACCACCGTCACCATCACCAACAACAGCACCAATACGACCGCCACCGGCGTGTCGTTTACGGAAACCCTGGTCGGCCAGACCCTGGTCGCGGGCTCGTTCAACGTCTCACCGATCGCGGTCAACGACGTCTTCACCGCGGTCGGCAACACGCAGCTGCTGGTCGGCGGCGCAACCGGGTTGAGTGGCCCGAGCGCGACCCTCGCGGGCAATCTGCTCGCCAACGATTTCAATGTCACCGGCGACAACATCCCCGGCTTCACGGTGACGACAGTCGGTGCGTTCGCCACCAGTGGCGGCGGCACCGTGACGATCAACGCGAACGGCTCCTTTTCCTACAATCCCGCCGCGGGGTTCAGCGGCGCCGACACGTTCAGCTACACGATCGGCGACACGGGCGGCCTCACCAGCACGGCGACGGCGACGATCAACATCACGGCGGCAGACACCGTCTGGTATGTCGATGCCGCTTATGCCGGCGCGAACGGCGCATCGGATGGCACCTCGGCGCGGCCGTTCACGTCGCTGGCGCAGGTCAATGGCGCGGGCGGCGTGGGCGATGTCGATTCGGCCAACCAGACGATCTACGTGCGCGGCAACCAAACCGCTGATTTCGTCCTCGAATCGGGCCAGAGCCTGATCGGCAACGCGACGGCGCTCGTTATCGGCGGCTACACGCTGACCTCGGCCGGTGCGGCCAACACGCTGAGTCACGCCGCCGGCACCGGCGTGCTGCTGAACACCAACAACACGCTCAGCGGCTTCAACATCAACGGCACCAACAATGCCGGCACCGGCCTGGCCGACAATAATGGCACGGTCGGCACGCTCACGGTCACCAACGTCAACATCACCGGCCTGGGCAAAGCGGTCGATATCGACCAGGGCGGCACGCTCGCCGTTACCCTCGGCGCGCTCAGCTCCGCCAGCTCGACGACCGAAGGCGTTCACCTGCAGGGGGTGACCGGCACCTTCTCCGCAACGAGCGGCATCATCCAGACCGCGACCGGCGTCGGCTTCCTG
>JBBSLM010000280.1:0-3691 GCA_038255245.1 Sphingomonadales bacterium | reverse complement strand
CCGTCGATGTAGAAGATGCCGCCGGGGGTCACGATCTTCTCGTCCATCGCATTTTCGGCTGTGACGTAATCGACGCTGTAGGCGAGACCGGAGCAGCCGCGACGGGGGGTCGAGAGCTTCACGCCGATCGCGTCCGCCGGGGCGCGGGCCATCAAGTCGGCGACGCGCTGCTCCGCGGCCG
The DNA here is from genome assembly GCA_038255245.1 of Sphingomonadales bacterium. Classification (GTDB taxonomy): domain Bacteria; phylum Pseudomonadota; class Alphaproteobacteria; order Sphingomonadales; family Sphingomonadaceae; genus Allosphingosinicella. Next base: position 3,510 of record JBBSLM010000280.1, on the reverse strand, counting down.
GCGTTAAAATGACCGCCGCGGGCCTGACGCGCACTTTCGTTTCCGAACCCATCTTCATCCTTCCCTCGATCAACGTAATACTTTGATCGAAACCTACAGCATGCCCAGTTCGAGCCGGGCCTCATCGGTCATCTTGGTCGGGTCCCACGGCGGATCCCAGACCAGCTCGACCACCGCATCGCCGACGCCCGGCACCGCGCCCACGCGCAGTTCCACTTCGCCGGGCATGCTCTCGGCGACCGGGCAATGCGGCGTGGTCAGCGTCATGGTGACGCGGGCGTGGTTGCCGTCGCTGATCTCGACACCGTAGATCAGGCCGAGATCGTAAATGTTGACCGGGATTTCGGGGTCGTAAATGTCCTTCAGCGCCGCGACGACGGCTTCGTAGAGATCGCCGCCAGGCTCGACAGGCGAGTTCTCGATGGGTTTCTGCGCGAGGAAGCCGGCGAGGTAATCGCGCTTGCGCTCCAGCGTGTCGGCGGCGCTTTCCACGACGACCCGGGCTTTCGGCGGCTTCACCGCTTCTTCCACGTCCTCGACTTCGATGCGGCTCTGCTCATTCATCCGAAAATCTTCCTTACCCGCTTCAGCCCCGCGACCAGCGCCTCGACATCCTGCAAGCCGTTATAGACGCCGAAGCTGGCCCGCGCGGTCGCGTCCACCCCCAGCGCGTCCATCAGCGGCTGCGCGCAATGATGGCCGGCGCGGATCGCGACGCGGCTCTCGTCCAATATGGTGCCGACATCGTGGGGATGCACCCCTTCGACCGCGAAGCTGACGATGCCGGCGCTGTCCTCCGGGCCGAAGATGCGGACGGAGTTGAGGCCGCGCAGCGCCTCGCGGGTAGCGCGGACCAAAGCGGCTTCGTGCGCGGCGATGGCGTCCAGACCGATGGCGTCGACATAATCGACCGCGGCGTGGAGGCCGAGCGCGCCGGTGATGTGCGGGGTGCCGGCCTCGAACCGGGCCGGCGGCGGGGCGTAGGTGGTGCGCGCGAACGTCACCCGATCGATCATCGCGCCGCCGCCCTGCCAGGGCGGCATGGTGGCGAGGATGTCCGCTTTCACCCAGAGCACGCCGATACCGGTGGGGCCGTAGAGCTTGTGGCCGGAGAAAACGTAGAAGTCGCAATCGAGCGCCTGCACATCGACGGGCGTGCGAGGGACCGCCTGGCAGCCGTCGAGGAGAAGTTTCGCGCCGACCGCGTGGGCGAGGGTCGCGGCGCGGCGGGCGTCGAGGACGGAGCCGAGCACGTTGGAGACGTGGGCGAGGGCGACCAATTTGTGGCGCTCGGTGAGCATCGCGGCGAGGGCGTCGAGATCGATGCGATGATCGGCGGTAAGCGGGGCGACGTCGATGACCGCGCCCGTGCGCTCGGCGATCAGCTGCCAGGGGACGATGTTGCTGTGATGCTCGAGCTGCGAGAGCATGATGCGGTCGCCGGGCTTCAGGTTCGCGACACCCCAGCTTTGCGCGACCAGATTGATCCCCTCGGTCGCGCCGCGGGTGAAGACGATTTCGTCCGGGGAGGCCGCATTGATGAAGCGCGCGACGCGGGCGCGGGCCGCTTCATAGGCGCGCGTCATGTCCGCCGAGCGCTGGTACACGCCGCGGTGCACGGTGGCATAGTCGGTGTCGTAAGCGCGGGTAATGGCGTCGATCACCACGCGCGGCTTCTGCGCGGTGGCGGCGGTGTCGAGATAGGCCCAGCCCGGCGGGATGGCGGGGAAATCGGAGAGATGGTCGAGGGCTTCTGGCCCTCTCCCTGCAAGGGAGAGGGAGAGACCCATTGCGTCAGCAATGGGGGGGTGAGGGTCGATGCGTAGTTCCATCAATCGATCCCGTTCGCTTCGAGCGCAGTCGAGAAGCCGTTTCGCCCCGGTGTCTCGACTTCGCTCGACACGAACGGACCTTTACTGAACCACGCTTCCACGTCGGCATAGAAAGCCGCGCGCACGGTCTCGTCACCCACCCGCTCGATCGCATCGGCCACGAAGGCACGGGTGAGGAGGCTCTTGGCTTCCGCTTCCGGCACGCCGCGCGTGGCGAGATAGAACAACGCATTGCGGTCCAGCTCGCCGACCGTCGCGCCGTGGGCGCATTTCACGTCGTCGGCGAAGATTTCCAGCTCGGGCTTGGCGTTGATCGTGGCCGAGCGGCTCAGCATGATGCCCTTCAGGCTCTGCTCGGCGTCGGTCTTTTGGGCGTGGCGGGCGACCTCGACGCGGGCGGCGACGGAGCAGGCGGATTGATCATCCGCGACCGAGCGCCAGACCTGGCGGCTGGTGCCGGTCGGCATGCCGTGGTGGAGGACGAGGGCCGTGTCGTGGCGCTGGCTGCCGCGCGCGAGCAAAGCCCCGGACGCTTCGGCATAGGCGCCTTCGCCGGCAATGGTCAGCGCGGCGTCGATGCGGGTGCCCGCGGCGCCGGCGGCAAGGAAATTGGCGATCAGGCTGGCGCCTTCACCGATCATTGCCTCGTCGCGCAGGGAGACGAAGCCTTCGTCCTGCAGCAGGCGGACCGAGCGCATCAGCCGCGCGCCGCGCTCCAGCCGCAGCCGCGTCATCCGGTTCGACCAGCCGGAGCCGACGAAACTCTCGACGATGGAGGCGGGGACGTCCTGCGCGAGCGTGAACTGGGCCGGCAAATGGTTCTCGCCGCCAGTGCTCAGATGGACGATCTGGATGGTCTCGCCGCTGCCATTGTCATGATCGAGCGTGACGGCGACGCCGGTATGGCCCCGGGTGCGCAGACCCAGCGGGTGTTCGGTGTCGAAGCTGAGCGTCTCGAGGCGGAGGATGCCGGTCTCGCTGCGTGGGTCGAGCTGGCCGTCCACAAAGATCAGCTTCGGGCCGTCGAGGTCGAGGAACAGGCTGATCGGGTCGATATCGCGCGGTTCGGGCGGAGCAGTCGCAGCCGCGCGTAGCGCCTCCAGATCCGTCCAGCGCCACGCCTCATCGCGCTGAGTTGGAAGGGCGACCGTCATGCCTGGCTCCCCCTTTTTGCGGCTTTGCGGCTTTGCGTGAAAAGAAAAATTGTCTCACGCGAAGACGCAAAGCCGCGAAGGAAAGCAGAGAAAGTATGGCTTGCGCCTGCGGCGCGGAGGGAGGTCACGCCGCGATGCTCCCATAGCCTTCGCGTTCGAGTTCGTGGGCGAGTTCGGGGCCGCCCGAGCGGACGATGCGGCCGCCCGCCAGCACATGGACGTGGTCCGGCCGCACGAGGTCGAGCAGGCGTTGGTAATGGGTGATCAGCAGCACCGCCTTGTCGGGCTTGCGCATGATGCGGTTGATGCCCGCGCCGATGACGCGCAGGGCGTCGATGTCGAGGCCGCTGTCGGTCTCGTCGAGGATGGCGAGCGTGGGATCGATGATCCCCATCTGCACCATCTCGTTGCGCTTCTTCTCGCCGCCCGAAAAGCCGACGTTCACGTGGCGCTTGAGCATGTCCATCGACATGCCGAGCGCGTCGCCCTGTTCGCGGGCCTGGCGCAGGAACTCGCCGGCGCTG
>JBBSLM010000279.1:0-3722 GCA_038255245.1 Sphingomonadales bacterium | reverse complement strand
GCGTGGATCAGCATCAGATCGTCGATCATCACCCCGCCTTCTTCGCCGGCGATCACGATGTCGCCGCGGCGGAGCTTGCCTTCGACCGCTTCGCCGATCGTGCGTTGCTGGTCGAGGTCGCGGGGGGCGTTGACGCCGCACAGGCCCAGCGCCAGCTGGATCAGGCCGGCGGCGTCCAGGCCCATATGGCTGCGGCCGCCGGCGCGCCAGGGGGCGTGCTTCAGGCGCATCGCCACGGCGGCGGGGTCGATTTCGGGTTCGGCGAGGGCGCGGACGTGGCTCATCGGCATGCAGCCGATCTCGCTCATCAGGCAGGCGCCTTCCTCATGCCCGGTCAGGCGCGCGCCCATCGGCATCATCGCCAGCGTGGTCGCGCCGATGCTGCCGTCGGCGCAGACGGGGGCCTTGGCCTCGCAGACGATATGCGTGGGGGAGGCGGGCGCGATCAGCTCGATCGCCTCGACATAGCCGACGCGGTGGTCGGCGGTGCAATAGCCCCAGGCCCAGGGACCGGTATATTCGACGACGGCGAAGCCTTCGCCCGGGAGCAGTTCGGAGACGGCGTCGCCCTCGGCCTGCGGGCTGGGCCACAGGAAGGTGGCGCGCGAGCCGCAGGCACGCGGCAGCGGGCGGGCGTAATGCGAGGAAATCACCCGGCCAGCGAGCGCCACGTCGGCAATGTCGCGGCGAAAGGCGTGGATACGGGGATCGAGATTCAGCGACGGGCCGCTCAGCCCGAAGGCGCGGCCGCCTGCATTGACGCCGGCGTCAATGCTGGAGGACGAAGCCGCGCTCGCCCTGCCGGTGCTGCCGGGCGCCGCCGTCTTGCTCGAGATTGCGTTGGAACCCGTCAAGGAAGTCCTGCCCGGTGGAGGTTTTGGCGATGAACACGTTGCGGCGATCGCTCTCGTCGCGCACCCGGCGCAGATAGCCGAGCGAGCCCAACGTATTCAAGGCGCGTGTGATGACCGGTTTGGACACGCCGAGCACGTTGGCGAGACCGCGAACCGTATGGGGACCGGGCGTTTCGTAGACGAGCAGCATTAGCGCCATCTGTCGATTGGTGAGGTCCGGCTGACCTGAGCGGACGTAGGCGATGAGGGCGCTCATCCAGCTGGTAAGGGATTGGTTTGACACTAGTTGCTCTCTGGCGCGGGGTGGCCTTGGGTAGAAACCGACCAGAACCTGTTTCGTTGCCAGTCCGTTCGGATTTCATGCCCCGTGCGGCCGATAACGGCCCTGGAGCATGGCCCAGGCGGCGCGCAATCCGACCGCATCGCCGCCCTTCGGACGCCCCGGTTTGGCGCTCGCGCGCCAGGCGAAAGTGTCGAAATGCGCCCAAGTCATGCCCTCCGGCACGAACTTCTGCAGGAAGAGCGCGGCGGTGACGCAGCCGGCGAAGGCGCTGTCGCCGGCATTGGCGAAATCGGCGATGTCGGAGGCGAACAGCTCCTCATAGGGTTTCCACAGCGGCATCCGCCACAGCGGGTCAGACACCTTGGTCCCGGACGCGATCAGCGCGTCGGCCAAGGCGTCGTCATTGGCGAACAAAGCGGGCAGATCGGGCCCGAGCGCGACGCGGGCGGCGCCGGTAAGAGTGGCGAAGTCCAGGATCAGCTCCGGCTTGTGCTCGGCCGCGCGGGTGAGGGCGTCGCCGAGGATCAAGCGGCCTTCCGCATCGGTATTGCCGATTTCGACGGTCAGGCCGGCGCGGCTCTTCAGCACGTCGCCGGGGCGGAAGGCCTCCGCGCTGACCGCATTCTCGACGGCGGGGATCAGGAGGTGGAGGCGGACCGGCAGGCGGTTGGCCATGATCAATTGAGCCAAAGCGAGCGCATGGGCCGCGCCGCCCATGTCTTTCTTCATCAGTCGCATGCCGGCGGCGGGCTTGATATCGAGGCCGCCGGAATCGAAGCAGACGCCCTTGCCGACGATGGCGAGGACAGGATCGCTCGCGCGACCCCATTCCAGCTCGATCAGGCGCGGCGCGCGCTCTTTCGTGGCGGCGGCGCCGACGGCGTGGACCATCGGATAGCCAGCGGCGAGCGCCTTGCCGCTGGTGATCGTGACCTTGGCGTCGAATGGGTTGGCGACGGACTGGACGGCATCGGCAAGTTCGGCTGGGCCGAGATCGCCGGCGGGGAGGTTGACCAGATCGCGGGCGAGGAAAGTGGCTTCGGCGAGGCGCACTATCTCGTCGATCCGCGCCGCGTCGGGCGTCAGCAGGGTACGCGGGCCTTTGGTCTTGGGCTCCTTCTTGAAGCGGTCGAAGGCATATTGACCGAGCAGCCAGCCCAGAGCGGCGGTGCCGGGGGACCCCTCAGCGAGGCGGTAGCTGCCCTCGGGGAGCAATTCGGCGGCCCTGGCGAGGCACCATTCGCTCAGTGAGCCCGCATCCGCCACGCCAAGGACGGCGGACCAATCCTCCTTCTCGCCCGGCAGGATGGCGAGCTGGAAGCCCTCGCCCTTGAAGCCCTGCGCCTTCGCCGCCGCGCGCACCCGGCCGGGCTGCGCTTTCAGCCAGGCGTCGAAGCCTTTCTTGTCGGTGAGGTGGAGGTTGGTGGCGGGCTGGCCGCGGTCGGGCTGGAGCAGGTCGGTGATGCGGGTCATGCGGGAGCCTTAGCGGATTAGAGGCGCAGGTGGATACCGCGGCGGTGGAGCGGGGCCAGCAAGGCGAGCACGATGAGCAAGACCGCGAGCGCGTAAAGGAAAGAGGCGAGATAGGGAGCGTTGAGAACGCCGTTGAGGGTGTCGAAGGCGGCGGCCTGAAAGCCGAGGCGAATTCCGGCCAAGCCGATCAGAAGCGAGACGACGTAGGCGAGGATCGCGTTCATGCCGAACAGGTCGAATGGCCTCAGGGAGCGGCGGATAAAGGCGCTGCGGGTCGCGACGATGCCGGCGGCGAAAAGCAGAGCGGACAGGCCGGTGGAGAGCAGGACGTAGCTGCTCGTCCAGATCTTCTTGTTGATCGGGAAAGCGGGCGCAAGCGCGAGAGCGAGCAGGATCAGCGCCACGCCGCCGAGGGCGATCCAGAGCGTCGCGCGGTCTGGTGCGCGCTGCCAGGCGAGCGCGGCGAGCAGGCCGAACAGGACATTGGCGGTGGCGGGGAGGGTGCCGAGCAGGCCTTCGGGATCGTAGACGATGTTGCCGACGGCGTCCTTGCCCGCGCGCCACATATGGTTGGTGCCGACCGTCGCGCGATCGACCCAGCCCGCGACATTGCCTTCGGGCGCGTAATCGCCGCCGAGCGCCAGCGCGGCCCAATAGCCGCCGAGCAGGACGAGGATGGCGAGCAGGATCGCGCTGAGGTTGAGATGCCCCTTGCCGTCGGGTTCGCGTCGGGCGGTGAGTATCACGAAAGTCGCGGCGAGGCCGAAGCACAGACCAAGGCGCGGGAGCACGCCGAAGACGCGGAACATCTCGATGCTCGGCCGTGCGAGCATCTGCCACGCCCAGCCGATCGCGATCAGGGCGAAGACCCGCCAAGCGATCCGGCGCCAGAGCGCGGCGTCGATGGTGCGCGGGAAGGAGAGGCCCAGTGCGACGCCCATCGCGCACAGGAAAGCGGGAAAGACGAGGTCGGCCGGGGTGAACCCGTGCCATTCCGCATGGCCGAGCGGCCACCAGATGTGCGCGCCCGACCCCGGCGTGTTGACCAGGATCATCGCCGCGACGGTGATGCCCCGGAAGGTATCGAGCGCGGCGAGGCGGGGGCGGGGCGG
>JBBSLM010000278.1:0-3727 GCA_038255245.1 Sphingomonadales bacterium | reverse complement strand
GACGAATTCTACGCCTGGCTCGCGGCCAATCACGAGCGCGAACGCGAGCTGTGGATCAAGCTTCACAAGGTGAAGTCCGGGCTGAAATCCATCACGCCGACGCAAGCGATCGACGCTGCCTTGTGCTGGGGATGGATCGACGCGATCCGCAAGAGCTTCGACGAGCAGAGCTATCTGCAACGCTACACGCCGCGCGGGCGCAAGAGCGTGTGGAGCCAAGTCAATGTCGACAATGTCGCGCGGCTGGTGAAGTCGGGGCGGATGACCGAGCATGGTCTGCGCCACGTCGATGCGGCCAAGGCCGACGGGCGCTGGGACAAGGCCTATCGCGCTAAGGATGCCGAAATTCCCGCCGATCTGCAGGCCGCGCTAGACGACGAACCAGCCGCAACGGCGATGCTCGCGAAGCTGAGCGCGCAGAACCGCTTCGCCTTGATCTTCCGGGTGGGGAACATGAAGACCGAGGCCGGGCGGCGCACGAAGATCGCGGAATTCGTCGCGATGCTGAAGCGCGGCGAGACCATCCACCCGCAGAAGGAACGGCAGGCTTGAAACTCTACGGCATCCCCAATTGCGATACGGTCAAGAAGGCGCGCGCGTGGTTCGATGCACAGGGCGTGGCCTATGACTTCCACGACTATAAAAAGGCCGGGGTCGACGCGGCTTCGCTCCGCGCCTGGATCGAGGAGCTTGGCTGGGAGACGATCCTCAACCGCGCCGGCACGACTTTCCGCAAGCTGCCGGACGAAGCGAAGACCGGGCTCGATGCGGACAAGGCGATCGTGTTGATGCTGGCCCAGCCGTCGATGATCAAGCGCCCGATCCTGGACCTCGGCGACCGCCGCATCGCGGGGTTCCGGCCGGACGTCTATACGGACGCGTTTGCCGGCCAAGTCCCTGCACATGATGTGGAACGTGACGCGTCTTAACGCTTTGAACGGTCCTGTGGGCAGCGTAAGGCGACCGTGATGAGCGATGACCAAGGCGGCGCAAACGGGGCGGCAGCGACGCTGAAATTCCTGGACGGCGGGGGCGGGATTTCTGCGCTCATCCGCCAGACGGACTGGTCCGAATACCCGCTTGGCCCGCCGGAAGGCTGGCCTTCGGTGCTCAAGTCCAGCGTCGCGATGATGCTGCCGGCGGCCGCGCAGATCGTCATATTCTGGGGTCCCGACCTCATCGCGCTCTACAATGACAGCTATGCGCCCACGATCGGCGACAAGCATCCCCGCGCGCTGGGCCGGCCGGCGCGCGAGAATTGGGCCGAATTGTGGGATGATCTGGAGCCCTTGCTGACCAACGTGCTGCACAATGGCGAAACCGTCTCGGCCACGGACCGGCCTTTTTACATCGAACGCGGCCCGGCCGGCGAAACGGTCTATTTCGACATTTCCTATTCCCCGCTGCGCGACGAGGATGGTGCGGTCTGCGGCGTGCTGTGCCTGGTCAAGGAGACGACCCGAAAGGTCTTGAGCGAATACCAGGTGCGGGAGAGTGAGGCGCGGTTCAGGTTTCTGGACAGGATCACGCAAGCGACTCGCGCGGAAAGCGATCCCCAAGCGATCATGGCGGCGACCACGCGCTTGTTGGGGGAGCATCTCGACGCCGACATCTGCGCCTATGCTGATGTTGAAAACGACAGCGACCAGTTCACCATCCGGCGCGACTGGACCCGGTCCGGCATTCCCAGCATCGTCGGAACCTACCGCCTCGACACCTTCGGAACGGTGGCGGCGGCGGCGCAGCGAGCGGGGGTCCCGCTGGTTACGCGTAACGCGATAGCAGAGCTCGGCGAGGAGCAGGCAGCAACCTTCACCGCGATCGGTATCGCTGCGACGATTTGTCTGCCGCTGGTGAAGGATGGCCGCCTGGCCGCGATGATGGCCGTGCACAGCGCGCAGCCTCGTGATTGGACTGACGCGGACGTCGCTCTGGTCGGCGAGGTTACCGAACGTTGCTGGGCGCATGTCGAGCGGGTCGGCGCGGAAAGCGTGCTGCGGCAGAGCGAGCAACGCTTTCGCGCGGCGGTCGATGCCGTCGAGGGGGTTCTGTGGACCAACAATGCGCGCGGTGAAATGGATGGGGAGCAACGCGGCTGGGCTAAGCTCACCGGACAGACCCAAGAACAATATGCGGGCTATGGCTGGGCGCAAGCCGTTCATCCCGACGACGCGCAACCGACCATCAATGCGTGGAACCAGGCGGTCGCTGGCAGTTCGGTTTTTAGGTTCGAGCATCGGGTCCGCACGGCTGATCGCGGCTGGCGGCTGTTCACGATCCGGGCAATCCCGACCTTTGATTCGCAAGGGTCAGTGCTGGAATGGGTCGGCGTCCACACCGACGTGACGGATCAGCGCGCCGCCGAAGCCGCGCTGCGGGCCGCACGCGATCAAGCCTCGGCAGAAGCCGCCGAGCGCGCCGCCATTCTGGGCCAGCTAAACGAGGGGGTGATCGTCGCCGATGCCGAGGGCCGGATCACGTTCGTGAATGAAGCGGCAAGCCGCATCCACGGCGTCGCCAAGCTCGATGTGGCTCCGGACGAGTATAGCGAAACCTATCATCTGTTCACCGAGGACGGGGCATCGTACCCACCCGACCGGCTGCCATTGGCGCGAGCGGTGCTGGCCGGTGAGTCATCGACCGACGAGCGCTGGCGCATCCGGACGCCCGACGGGCGCAGCGTGCTGGCGGTTGGCAGCGCGCGCCCGGTGTTCGGCACGGATGGAATGCGGATCGGATCAGTGCTGACCTTGCGCGACGACACCGCCAGGGTGGCAGCCGAAGCGGCGCTGCGCGAGAGCGAGGCGCGGTTCCGGGCGATGGCCGACAGCGCGCCGGCACCGGTGTGGGTGACGACGCGGGATGGCATCGCCTTCGCCAACAAGGCGTTTGGCGAAGTCGCCGGTGTCCTGCCCGAGGAGATCACCGGTGAGGTCTGGTTCGGCCTGATCCATCCCGACGACCTGCCGAACGTTGTCGAGCGTCGCGATGCGGCCTGGCGGGACGGTACCGATTATGGCTTCACGGCCCGGTTCCGGGCCGCCGACGCAAGCTTGCGCTGGATGCAGGTCAATTGCCGCCGGCGCTTCGACGCGGCCGGCGAACTGAGCGGCTATGTCGGCATTGCGTTCGATATCACCGACATGCGCGCGGCCAGCGCGGCCCTCCGCGAAAGCGAGGAGCGGCTGCGCGTCGCCCTTGCCGCTGGGGCGCTCGGCGATTGGGCGTGGGATGTCGAAACAGACGTGATCACTTTTTCGGAGCAAGCCGCTTCTTTGTTTGGTATCCCGCCAGGACCAGTGGGAACCTGGGCGGGTCTGCAAAAGCTGATCGATCCCGAGGATTGGGCCGAAGCGACGGCGCGGGTCGAGGCGGCGTTGCTCGCGGGCCAAGACTATAATATCGAATTCCGGCTCAAGCGGCCGGATGGGCAAGCCTGGATCAACGCGCTCGGCCGTCCGGTCATGGCCGATGGCGTGGCGCGCGGCGTGATCGGTGTCGTCCAGGACATTACGGCGCGCAAGCGGGCCGAAGCCGCGCTGCAGGACTTGAACGAAACGCTGGAGCAGCGCGTTGCCGAGGAGATCGACCGCCGGGCGGAAGCCGAGGAAGCGCTGCGCCAAGCGCAGAAGATGGAGACGCTCGGTCAGCTAACCGGTGGCGTCGCGCACGATTTCAACAATCTGCTGCAGATCGTCTCCGGCAATATCGGGTTGATCCAGCGCGG
>JBBSLM010000277.1:0-3736 GCA_038255245.1 Sphingomonadales bacterium | reverse complement strand
GTGGAATCGGCGCAAGCGCAGGAAGAAGGGCGACGGCGTCGCCGATGTGGGCAGCGGTCTCGCGGATGTCGGCGGGGCAGTGGGCGACGGATGCGGCTGCGATCTTCCATTGATCGCGCTGACGGTCATGGCCGGCGCGACGCTGTTCGTGCTCGCGCGTTGACCGGCACAATTCATAAGGAGATGGCCTGACGATGGCGCGCCAAGCCGAAACTTCCGAGGGCCGTTCCGTCCGCCTGCTGCGTGTCGGCGAGCAGGTGCGTCACGTCCTGGCCGAAGTCCTGACGCGCGGCGACGTGCATGACGAGGTGCTGGCCAGCCACAGCGTCTCGGTCACCGAAGTGCGCATGTCGCCGGACTTGCGTCACGCCACGGTGTTCGTGAAGCCCCTGCTGGGCGCGAACGAGGAAGCGGTGCTCAAGGCGCTGCGGACCAACACGGCCTATCTCCAGAGCGAAGTCGCGCGGCGGGTGAACACCAAATATGCCGCCAAGCTCAAATTCCTTGCCGACGAGAGCTTCGACGAGGGCGGTAAGATCGACAGCCTGCTGCGCGACCCCAAGGTGGCGCGGGATCTGGACGACTGAGCGGGCGGGGGCGTGGTTCCGTTCAGTCCCCGCGCGGCACTTTGCACCTTTGTGGTTATCGCGGGCTTTGGGACGGCGGTAATGGCGCAACTGCCGGGCGGGCTGTTCGGCCTGATCGGCATGGAGCGCGACGGGCTGCTCACCTTGGAGCGCGGCGGAACGCCGCCTGATCCAGATGAAAAAAGCGAAATCGTGATTGCCGTGCTCGTCCACGAGGCGCGCAACGCTCGCGGTGCGGTCTGCGTCGAACTGGCTGACGAAGGCGAGGCGCTGGCAAGCGAGCGCAGAGAAATCGCAACCATTCAGCGGGCGGTCGCGGACGCCGACCCGGCCTCCCGCGCCCGGCTGATCGCCGAGCTTGATCGCAGGCGCAATCCGACCCGATCATGGCAACGCATTCCCCCGCCCGGATCTAATGAAGCCGCACCGCTCGGCGCGGAAAATGCGCGGCAATTGCAGTCGGCGGAGACCGCCATCCTCGGCATGCCGACCTCGGGCCGGGTCGATATGATGCTCGACATGGGTTTGCTTCCGGAGATCCTGCGCGCTCGCCCGCCCGGTTGCGATGGCCTGCTGTTCACCGCGCCGGCAGTCGCGGGCAACATCGCCTTCGTCGAGACCGTTCACACCTGTGGGGGTCCCGAACCGGGTTTGTGCGCGAGCGGGCAGATTTATGCTTTGAGCCGGAGCGGCGGGCGTTGGCGGGTGGAGGCTATGGCGAGCACATGGATCAGTTGACACATTTGACCGCGCCGATGGCCGAGGGCGACCTTCGCCTAGATCCGCTGACGGAGGCGCATCGCGCGGCGCTGAAGGCCGCGTGCGCGGAGGATTACGATGTCTGGCAAATCTACGCGACGTCCTACGATCCGGAGCAGTTCGACGCGAGTTTCGATACGATCATGGGCTCGCGATACTGGCATCCGTTCGCGCTGATCCTGGACGGCGTGCTGGTCGGCATGAGCAGTTACATCGCCCCGGACGGGAAGCGCGGGTCGGTCGAAATCGGCAGCACCTATTATGTGCCCGCGGTCCGCGGCACCGGCTTCAACGAGCGGGTGAAGGCGCTGATGATCGGCCGCGCGATCGACTGTGGCTTCCGCCGCATAGAATTCCGCGTCGATGCGCGCAACGCACGCAGCCAGGCGGCGATGGCGAAGATCGGCGGGGTGCGTGAAGGCGTGCTCCGCGCCGACCGGATCACCTGGACCGGGCACGTCCGCGATACCGTTCTCTTCTCAATCCTCGCCGACGAGTGGCGGGCGCGCTAAGCAGCTTCATGGCCAAGCTCTATTTCTATTATGCCTCCATGAATGCGGGGAAATCGACCACCCTGCTGCAGGCGGATTATAATTATCGCGAGCGGGGCATGGAGACGATGCTTTACACCGCCGCGCTGGACGACCGCATCGGTGCGGGCACGATCGGCTCGCGGATCGCGCTCGAGGCGCCGGCGCGCACTTACGAGCCGGGCAGCGACATTCGCGCTGAGGTCGAGGAGGAGATCAAGCAGCGGAAGATCCACTGCATCCTGATCGACGAAGCGCAATTCCTGACCCGCGACCAGGTCTGGCAGCTCGCCTCGGTCGCGGACGAACTCGACATTCCGGTGCTCGCTTACGGCCTGCGCACCGACTTCCAGGGCAATCTGTTCGACGGCAGCGGGGCGCTGCTCGCGCTGGCCGACACGCTGGTCGAGCTGAAGGCGATTTGCGAATGTGGGCGCAAGGCGACGATGAATTTGCGCGTCGATGCGGAAGGCCGCGCGGTCAAGGCCGGCGAGCAGACCGAGATTGGCGGCAATGACCGCTATGTCGCGCTTTGCCGTCGCCACTTCGTCGGGCGGCTGCGCGAAGCGGAGGAACGGCAGCTGCGGCTCGGCCTGGTCCCGGCGTCTGCGCGCGCCTGATGCACGGCTGGCTGATTATCGACAAGCCGATCGGGATCGGCTCGACCCAGGTCGTGGGCGCGGTGAAGCGCGCGCTGCGCGAGGGCGGCTATCCGAAGGTGAAGGTCGGTCATGGCGGTACGCTCGATCCGCTCGCGAGCGGCGTGCTGCCGATCGCTTTGGGCGAGGCGACCAAGCTGTCCGGGCGGATGCTGGACGCGGACAAGGTCTATGAATTCACCATCCGCTTCGGCGAGGAGACGGACACGTTGGACGGGGAGGGGGTGGTCATCGCGACTTCCGACCATCGGCCGACGGTCGCGGAAGTCGAGGCCGTGCTGCCTCGGTTCACTGGCCCGATCGAGCAGGTCCCGCCCGCTTATTCGGCCCTGAAGGTGGATGGCGAGCGCGCCTACGATCTCGCAAGGGCCGGCGTAGATGTGCAACTCGCGGCCCGCGCGGTGACCATTCACGCCCTCGCTATCCGTCATCCCAGCGAAAGCTGGGATCTCACTGCCTCGGAGCTGCCGTCGCAAAAGGAGGGAGATTCCAGCTTGCGCTGGAATGACGAGGGGGGGCTGAGCGAGATCACCCTCTCCGCCCGCGTCTCTAAGGGCACCTACATCCGCTCGCTCGCCCGCGACATCGCCTTGGCGCTGCAAACGGTCGGCCACGTCACCATGTTGCGGCGGACCAAAGCGGGGCCGTTCGGCCTCGCGCAGGCGATTTCGCTGGACAAATTGGCCGCGCTCGCTATCGCGCAGCGGCTTGAAGAGGAGGCTTTGCTTCCTCTGGCGGCGGGGCTGGACGACATCCCGGCTCTGACCGTCACCCCCCGCGAGGCGGAGCTGCTCAAAAGAGGGCAGCAGCCGAGCGGGTCCGCCGCAAGGCCAGGTCTCCATCTTGCCGTTCTGGACTCTCGTCCGATCGCGCTCGTGGAGTGTTCGGAGGGTTTCCTCCGGGTGGTGCGCGGCTTCAACCTCTAAGTCGAAAGGAATGGACGATGTCGATTACCGCAGAGCGCAAGCAGGAAGTCATCAAGGACAATAGCCGCGGCGGCGCCGATACGGGTTCGCCCGAGGTGCAGGTCGCGATCCTGACGGAGCGCATCAAGACGCTCACCGAGCATTTCAAGACGCACGCCAAGGACAATCATTCGCGCCGCGGGCTGCTGATGATGGTCAACAAGCGCCGCGCCTTGCTCGATTATCTGAAGCGCGAGAATGTCGAGCGCTACAACCAACTCATCGCGAAGCTCGGC
>JBBSLM010000276.1:0-3757 GCA_038255245.1 Sphingomonadales bacterium | reverse complement strand
GCCGGATTGGGCGTCTGTTCGGTCTGGATCAGCATGGGGTGGATGTGGTCTATATCGCCGGATGATCAAGTGGAAACTGGCGGCAGCCCTGGGCGCGGCCATCCTCCCGTCTGCTGCTGCGCTGGCGGCTCCCGCCGACCAGGAGGAAGGGCCGCGCCTGATTGCGGGCTCGATCACCAACGCGGATTATCCTTCCGCGGCGATCAGGAGTCGGCAGCAAGGCGCAGTGCGGTTGCAACTCAGCGTCAGCGCGCAGGGACGGCCAAGCGCCTGCGTGATCCTCAGTTCGTCAGGCAGCGACGTCCTCGATACGCAAACCTGTACGCTCGCGACCGAGCGCTTCCGGTTCGATCCGCCCCGGAATGCCCGCGGCGAAGCGGAAGCATCGGTCTATGTGCAATCCGTCCGGTGGGTGCTGCCGGACGACGACGAGCGGGAGCCACTGGAGCGGTCCGTGGTCGCGATCACCGCCACAGTTCTCAACAGACAAATTGCGTCTTGCGTCAGCCAGGATCAGGGCTATCCGAGCGAGGAGAGCGCGACAGAGTTTTGCCGACAAGTGTTCGGCCCCGAAGCATGGCAGGCGGTCCGGGCGGGCTTTTCAAGCGTCACGCAAGTCGTCGCGATCATCCCGAAAGGGGAGGCCGACTTCGCAGCCTCGCCCGAATGGGGTCGGCTCCTCATTCGGATCGATGCCGATTTCGTCATAGACGCGGAAGGCGACCTCATCAGTTGTCGGCTGTTGCCCGCCCCGTCCGGAGCACCGGGCGACTCGCAATGTCCGGCAGACGCGGAAGCGACACTGGCCTTCGGCCCTGGCGCCGTGCCGCGTCGCGAGGCGCGGATGACTGCCACTCTGTTCGGCGTACCAGCGCGCGACTGACGGGCCTCAGCCGAGCGGCATTTCCCGCTCATGCAGCCAGCACGGGTCCCAGCTCGGCTCGGGACCGAAGCGCGCCACCAGGAAATCGACCAAGGCGCGGACGCGGGCGGTGGTGGCGCGGCCGGGGGGCATGACGGCGTGCAGGGCGCCGTGGGCGGGCTCGCGGTCGAGCAGCACCGGGATCAACGCGCCGCTTTCGAGTCCCGGGGAGGCGATGAAGCTGGGGAGGAGGCACAGGCCGAGGCCAGCTTCGGCGGCGGCGCGGAGCATGTCGCCGCTGTTGGTGCGCATGACCGGCCTTATCCGCGCCGTCTCGGCCTCGCGGCCGCTGCCGAAGCGCCAGGTCTCGCCCGAATAAAGCAGGATGTCGTGGTCCGCGAGGTCGGCGAGCGTGGCCGGAACGCCCTTGCGTTCGAGATAGGCGGGGCTGGCGACGAGCAATTTGCGCACCGGGGCGATGCGCCGCGCGATCAGCGAGGAATCGGCAAGCTGGCCGATGCGGACGGCGAGGTCGTAGCCGCCATCGGTGAGATCGACGTTCGCGTCGCTGAGGTCGATGTCGAGCTCGACCAAAGGATGCTCCCGCACGAAATCGGCGAGCGCGGCGTTCAGGTGCGCGATGCCGAAGGAGATGGGGGCGGTGAGACGGATCGGGCCCGCGATCTGCGTGACCGCTTCGGCCACCACTTCGCGGGCCGCCTCCAGTTCGGCGAGCACGCCGGAAGCGCGGGCATAATAGGTCTGGCCGATGTCGGTCGGCTTGGCACCGCGCGCGGTGCGGGTCAGCAAGCGGGCGCCGAGGCCGTCCTCCAGCCGCGCGACGCGGCGGGACAGGACCGGCTTGGACAGGCCCATCCGCTCGGCGGCGCGGGCGAAGGAGCCGGTTTCCACCACCCGCACGAAGGAAAGCACGTCCACGAGATCGACGGTCGAGTGTTCCATATTCCGCAACACCGCAATAGCTGATGACTGGCTTCTGCGAACGCTGCTAGCCCCATAAATGCTTGGCTGCAATTCATCCCAAGGGAGCAGCCGTCATGACCATTCTCATCCTCAAGAGCAGCGCGCAGGGCGCGGCGTCGGTCTCCAGCCGCCTGGCCGATCATTTCGCCGCCGAGCTTCGCGCGGCCGATCCCGCAGCGCGGATCGTTACCCGCGATCTTGGCGGCGAGCCGCTTCCCCACCTCACCCAGGCGACCATCGCCGGCATTCGCGGCGAGGCGACGACGCCGGCGGAAATCGCCGCGCGCGAGCTGTCCGACCTGCTGCTCGACGAGGTCCGCGCCGCCGATTTGATCGTCATCGCCAGCCCGATGTATAATTTCGGAATCAGCTCGACGCTCAAGACCTGGTTCGACCACATCCTGCGGCCGCGCGTCGCCTTTCGCTATACCGAGGCCGGCCCGGAAGGACTTCTGGGCGACCGCAGGGTGGTCGTGATCCAGACCCGCGCCGGGGTCTACGAGGCCGGGAATCCGGCCGACAGCGAGGAGCCGCATCTGCGCACGATTCTCGGCTTTGCGGGATTCAGCGATGTCACTTTCGTGCGGGCCGAGGGCCTGGCGTATGGCGAGGAGGCCGCGAATGCGGCGATCGCGGGTGCGGAGCGCGCCCTGTCGGCGCTCGCGGCGCGGCCCCTTCCGTTGGCAGCCTGAATTAACCTTCTGTGGACAAACGCTTCCCGTCGTTTCGCCAGACCCGTCCAACGTAACGGGTCCGTTCCAACCGCGCCTTGTTCATCGGGGGTTTATTTTGCGACGCAGCAATGGAGGGACGCCAACTTTCTGGCGGCGGGGGCGTCCCTTCAATGGCTATGTATGTTTACAACACCCGTGGCGAGCCGGTCGGGTTCGTGATGGAAACCTTCATCCACACTTTTGACGGGCAGCCGGTCGGCCGCATCATCGGCTCGCGCGTGCATCGGTTCGACGGCACCTATGTCGGCGAATGGTGGAAAGAGATGGTGGTCGAACGGCCCGAAGGGCGGCCGCGCAATTTGCCGCCGATGGCCGTGCCGCCGCGCCGCGATCCGCCCGGCGCGTCGTTCAACCGGCGGGTGGTGCTGCATGGCGGCTATCGCGACACGTTCAATCTGCTGACCGAGCCCGCTTACGGCCACGCGGCGGAATGATTGCCGCGCTGCTGCACGCCGGATGAATGCCGCGTAGCAGCAGGTTCAGGCACGCAAGCGCACATTCATCCTCATCCCGCCGGTGCGCTCGCGTGATCGCTTCCGGCGGAGGATCAGGAGGATGTGACATGCGTAAATTGATGATCGCCGCGGCGGGCCTCGCGGCCATTCTGGTGCCGGTCGCGAGCGCCTCGGCACAGCCCGGCTATGGCCGGGGCGGCTATGGTTACAACCACAACAATCGCGAGGTCGCGCGCGAAATGCGAGAGTGCCGCCGCGAGCTGCGCCGGGCGCAGAGCCGCCGCCAATATCAGCGTGTGCTGCGCGAGTGCCGGCGCGAGATCGCGCGGGCGCAGCGCGACGGCCGTCATGGCTGGCGCGACGGTCGCCACGACCGCCGGGACGACCGGCGCGATTATCGCGGCAGGGGCTGGTAACTGAACGGGCCGCGGGGGAAACCTCGCGGCCTTTTCCTTGTCCCGCCGGGACAGGACACCCCGCGGTTGCGGAAGAGTTGGGGCCGGCGCTCGCTTAAAGGCGCGCGCCGACCCCTCCCTCGATACACAACCGGAGGGACAATCGAATCCGGGGTGGGAAGGACGGGCATTGCTGCCGCCCGCCGGATCCGACGCCCCTGATGAAGCGAATCGCTTGAGCGCGATCTGAACGCGCGCGTAAGCCGTTGTTAAGACAGAAATTCCGTTTCGGGCGCGTTACGCCGTCCGCTTTATCCAGGCGGCGCG
>JBBSLM010000275.1:0-3763 GCA_038255245.1 Sphingomonadales bacterium | reverse complement strand
GCGGGGACGCTCCCCGCCGGTCCGTGTTGAACCTGCCTCCGCCATCTTGGCCCTAGCCTTAGCCCGCTAAGGTTAACTCGCGGCTAAACCTTGGCTTCTGTGAAGATGGTGCTGCGCCCAAAAGAAGGACGCGGCCGAATAAGCGGCCAGAAAGGCGACACCCTCCGCCCACCAGTCCGAAATCGCAAAGGGCAGCATCGCCACCACCAGGCTCGGCAAATTGGCCAGAAACGCCTCCCCCGGCGGCCGCCGCGTCCCCGTCTCGGTGCGCAAGGCGAGCAGAAAGGAAACAGCCACCACCCCCAACAAAATCATCCCCCAGCCATGGGTTGCGGAGAGCGAATAGCCGAGTGAAACCAACGCTGTTCCGGCGCAAGCCGAGGTCGCGATCCGCCACCAGGCCATGCTGGACAAGCGAAAAAGCCGCAACTTCGCGAGGCGGGCCGCGATGCCCTCCAGCGGAAGGGACAGCAAAAGCAGGACGAGCCCAGTCCAGCGCCAGTCATAGAAAAAGGCGATGGCCGCGACCGCGTTCAGCACAACCGACACGATGCCGATCGCGGTCACCCCGACCGGCCCGGTCATGATCGTGCCCGCCACCAGCCTTTCGATCGGCGAGAGCAAATAGCGCGACGACCAATTGCGCGGGCCGGCGGTGGCGCCGGCCAGAATGCGGCGCTGCAGCTCCGCGAAATCCTGCCGGCGCTCGACCAGGGCCAATTCCGCCGCCTCGCGCTCATCGGTCAGCGCCAGCGGCTTGACGCCGGTCTGCAGCGCGCGGCGCAGCAAGGTCGATTGCACATCCCAATCGGCCGGCATCATCGCCGCGTCGCGCAGCAGATCGGCATCGATCAGGGCCAGTCCCGCCCAACGCAGATCATTGTCGATCCGCTCGAAACGGTCGTCGAAGCCCCGGTCGCTGACCGCCAGCAGCGCCGGACGATCGACGCCGAGCAGGCGCTCGACATGCACCCGGTCGCCGACGAAGCCGTCCGCGATCAGCATCAATTTCATGCCCGGGCTGATTGCCGCCGCCGCCTCGGCCGCATTGCGCGCGGTGACCACCAGCAGCCCCTCGGCGCGCAATCGCTCCACCGCTTGAACCAGTTCGGCGGGCAGGCTTTCGACGAGAATGATGACCACGGCGGCGCCCGCGCCGGCCGCGAGTCGCGCCTGCCGTTCGACGAGCGTCCGCCCGGCGAGCCAGAAGGTCGCGCGGAGCGCAACGCCGGGCTCACGCGCTTCGCGCGTCGCGCTGATCAATGCGGCTAGGGCCATGGCGCGTGGTTAAGCAGCCGCCGCCAACAATGAAAGGGCGGCGATGGTCTCCGAGGAGCTTAATCCGCCTGGAAGGTCGCCAACGCCTGCCCGATCTTGCGCAGGATGACCGGATCGCCCGGCGCCCCGTCCAAGGCTTCGTCGGCCAGTTCGACCAGGCCAGTAACGCTGAAACTGGCCGCAATGCTCTTCAGCCGCGAGGCCGCGACCACCCAATTGGCATCGCAGCGCGACCGGCCCATCAGATCATGCTGGCGCGACGCGCTTTCGAGGAAGGCGTTGCGTAATTCATTCACAAGCTCCCCGTCGCTGCCAACGGCGGCCGCGAGCGCGGCGTGCAATGCTCCGGGATCGTAGGCCATGCGACGAACGCTAGGCTGACGCGGTTAACGCATGGTTACTCCGGGCCAACTTGCTGATACGATTGCGGCATGATTGGCGGGGCGGACCAGGCCGTGGCACGGCAGCAGGACGAATGGGCGGACGAGGCGCAGGCGACGGGCTATGCGCCGGCCGAGCAGGACGTCGTTGATGTGATCGCGGCCGAAGAGGTGCAGGACGAGCAGCCCGCGACCGGCGGACGACCGATCCTCGCCGGATTTCTCATCATCCTTGCCCTCGGCTGGCTGACGGCTTGCGGGCTGACCATTTACCAGAATTGGGCTTCTGCCAGCCTGGCGACAATCACCGGCTGGATCGCGACGATCAGCATGCCGCTGGCGCTGCTCGCTTTGCTCTGGGGCCTGTTCGGGCGGACCGGCCGAAAGGAGACCGTCCAGTTCACCCAGGCAGTTGCGGCAATGCGCGCCGAAACCGAATCGCTCGACCGGTTGCTGGCCATCGTCGCCGAGCGGCTGAAGGACAGCGAGACGGGCCTGAGCGAACAGGCCATCCGCCTGATGACGCTGGGCGAGGAAGCCTCGGACCGGCTCGGCCGCGTCACCCATTATCTGGCTCGCGAGGCTGAAGGCCTGGATTCGCGCTCGCAGGCGGTGGAGGCCGCGGCGGCGCAGGCCCGCGTCGATCTCGGCGTGCTGCTCGCCGATCTGCCCCAGGCGGAGCAAATTGCCCGCAGCTTCAGCGACACCATGCGCGAGGCCGGCGTCACCGCCCACGAACGCGCAGTCTCGCTTGAGGCGCAGCTCGCTGCGATTACGGCCCGGGCGCAGGATGCGGACAGCGCCACGGGAGGCGCGGCGGAGCGGCTCAGTGCCCATATCGCCCGCATCGAATCGAGCGCCGGCGTGGCTTCCCAGAAGCTCGAAGGCGCGGCGTCGCATCTCGACGCGCTGGTCGATGCCGCGCTCGGGCGGACCACGGACGCGGTGGAGACGACCCGTATCGCGCTCGCGACCCAGGCCGAGGGACTTTTCGCGTCGATCGAGCAGAGCCGTGCCCGCTTCCTGGAGGCCGGCAATGAAGCCGGCGCGCAGGTTGCGGCGGAACTGATCGAGGCGCAGCGGCTGGTGACGGCGATCGGCGCGGGGATCGCGGCGCAGGAGCAGAGCAGCCAGACCCTCGTCGCCGGCCTGACCGGCCAGATCGGCGCACTCGACGAGAAGCTCGCCGCACTCGGCCAGCGATCGGAGGGTCAGTCCACGCAGATGGCGACCGCATTGGCCGCGCTGCGCGACGCGACGTTGAGCCTTCGGCAGGAAGTCGGGGCCAGCACGCAGGAAGCCTCCGCCCTGGTGGGCCGGGCCGGCGATGTCGCGACGGCGCTGGATGGCGTTGGCGAGCGGCTCCGCAATGAGCTGCCCCCTGCCCTGGCCGAAGTGGAAGCCCGCGCGGCGGCGATGCGCGACACCGCGCTGCAGGCCGCGGAACCGGTGCTGGCGCTGCAGGTTGCCGCGAGCGAGAGCGCGGGGTACCTCGCGCAGAGCGAAGAGAGCGCCAGGCGGCAGACCGAACTGCTAGAAGCCGGCATTGCCAGCCTCAACGCGGGCCTGAACGGCGTGCTCGCCAAGCTCGGCGAGCTGACGACGCTTTCGATCGAGACCGACCACGCCATCGGCGTCGTGGTGCGTAACGCGGCGCCGGAGCTGGTCGAAACCCTCGTGCGGGTGCGCGAGGCGTCGCGCTCCGCCGCGAACCATGCGCGGGAGGCGATCGCGGGTGTGATCCCGCAGGCGGCCCAGGATCTCACCGATTCGGTGCGGCAGGCGCTTGGCGAATCGATGACGGTTGAAGTGCGCAATCAGCTGGCCGAGCTGGAATCGGGCTCGCTTCGCGCCGTCGCGGCGGCGCAGACCGCGGGCGAGCGGCTGACCCGCCAGATGATCGGCCTCGGCCAGAACGCTGCCAGCCTGGAAGCGCGTATCGTCGAGGAGCAGGCCGAGCGGGACAGGCGCGAGCAGGAGGCGATGCCGCGCCGGGTCGCCTTGCTGATCGAGTCGCTCAATTCGACCGCGATCGACGTCACCAAATTGCTGTCGAACGACGTCACCGACACCGCCTGGAACGCCTATCTCAAGGGCGATCGCGG
>JBBSLM010000274.1:0-3775 GCA_038255245.1 Sphingomonadales bacterium | reverse complement strand
GGGCTATGGCCAGACCGAGGCGGCGCCGGTGATGAGCTGCAACCGGCCGAGCGCGGGCATCGCCATGCATACGGTCGGGCCGCCGCTGCTGAACACCGAGATCAGGATCGCCGAGGATGGCGAAATCCTCGTCCAGGGCGAGCTCGTCATGCACGGCTATTGGCGCAACGAGGCGCTGACCGCCAAGACGGTGGTGGATGGCTGGCTGCACACCGGCGACGTCGGCCATATCGACGACAAGGGCCGGATCGTCATCACCGACCGCAAGAAGGACCTGATCGTCAACGACAAGGGCGACAATGTCGCGCCGCAGAAAGTGGAGGGGATGCTCACCCTTCAGGGCGAAATCGTGCAGGCGATGGTGGTGGGAGACAAGCGCCCCTACGTGGTCGGCCTGGTCGTCCCCGATCCGGAATGGACCGCCGAATGGTGCGCCGCGAACGGCCGCAAATGCGACTTCGCCGCGGTGCGGACCGATCCCGATTACGTGAAGGCGCTGAGCGTCGCGGTCGATCGGGTGAATGCCGATCTGTCGGTAATCGAGAAAGTCCGCCGCTTCGTCATCGCGGACGCGCCTTTCACCGTGGAGAATGAGCAACTGACGCCGTCGGTGAAGATCCGCCGGCACGTGCTGAAGGAGGTTTACGGGGCGCGGCTGGATGGGCTGTATGCGAGGTGAAGGAGACGTCAGAATGAGGGCAGTCATCGTGTGGCTGACCGGTGCGGCGCTCGTGGGATGCAACCTCGCGCCAAACCCTGAAGCCGACAAAGCAGCGCAACGTGAGCGCGAGGAGAGGATCGCGACACTCATCAATCTGAACGGCGAGCTTTGTGCGCGCGTCGTATTCGTGTCGCCGCAACTGAGTTCGGGCGAATACCAAGTGAATTGTGATGAATACCGTGAGCCGCAAAAGGCACAGACGAAAAACAATCTCGTCGTCTACATGGTGAACCTCGATACCGGCACGGTAAGGCGCATGGGACGAGGATAATCGTCACCCCGGACTTGATCCGGGGCCTGCCTTTCTTTGCTAGCGTCGCGCTCCAGGAAGGCGGGTGCCGGATCAAGTCCGGCATGACGAAATGGGGTGATCAGCCGCGAAACGCGTCCTTCGCTGCGCGGCGTTCAGCGAGCTGCCCCACCGAAGTCGCCCGCATGAACGGGTTGGTCGCCCGTTCCAGGGCGATCGTCGTCGGCACCGTCGCCTCGTCGCGGGCGCGGGCGGCTTCGACTTCGGCCAGGCGCAAACGCAGCGCCTGATTGTCCGGCTCGGCGGTGACGGCGTAGCGGGCGTTCGACAGGGTATATTCGTGGGCGCAATAAACGTGCGTTTCGGGCGGAAGCTTGGCGAGTCTTGCCATGTTGGCGAACATCTGTGCCGCCGTGCCTTCGAACAGGCGCCCGCAGCCCATTGCGAACAGGGTGTCGCCGACGAACACGACCGCCTGCGATCGCAGATGGTAAGCGATGTGTCCGGCCGTATGGGCGGGGACTTCCAGCACGTCCGCCTCGATCCCGCCAAGCGTGACGCGGTCGCCCTCGGCTACTTGCCTGTCCAGCGTCGGGATGCGCGCCGCCTCAGCCGCCGGGCCGGTGATCGTGCAGCCGGTCGCGGCCTTGATCGCGGCATTGCCGCCGGTGTGATCGGGGTGCCAGTGGGTGTTCCAGATCTGCGTGATCCGCCAGCCGCGCCGCTCGGCCTCGGCCAGGACGGGCTCGGCCAAAGCGGGATCGATCACCGCCGTCTCGCCCGACGCGGGATCGTGCGCCAGCCAGATATAATTGTCGCTGAGCGCCGGGACGCGGGCGATCTCGATCGTCATGGATTGACCGGCTGGCCCGATGTGCGCTGCGGCGATTCCACGATCACCCGGGTGCGCATCCCGAGCGTGCGACGCAGCCAGGAGCCGCTGCTGATCGAATAAGTGCCTGCCGTCGGCACCAGCGTCAGCACCCGCCGCTCGCCGGGCGCCAGCAAGAAGCGGCCATTGCTGAGGCCGCGTGCATCGCGCGGATGGACCCGCGAGGAAGCGACGAGGGCGCCCGCCTGGATGCTGAGGGGCGCGCGGCTATTATTGTAGAAGACGAGCCGGGTGGGCCGGCCGGCCTCGAGGCGCAGCACGTCCGGCTCGAAGCGGCCGACGCGGACCAATATCTGCTCCTCGCGCGCCAGGCGCCATTCGGGCTCGGGCGGCTGCGCCGCCGCGGGGACGGCGAGCAGGACCAAGAGGAGAGCGAGCAGGCGGCGCATGGGCGGGCAGTTCCTTGAAATATCGGCGCTTTCCTTACCATGTGGAGCACGCTGCCTCAAAGCGCTAGAATCGCAGCGGCGCGACCGTCTTCACCATCGGCAACGCGGTGATCCGGCCGATCAGCGCCGGATCGACAATGCCATCGACCGCGACGAGGGCGATCGCCTCTCCCCCGGCGGCGCGGCGGCCCAGGTGGAAGGTGGCGATGTTCACTTGCGCCGAGCCCAGGATGGTGCCGAGCGCGCCGATGAAACCGGGACGGTCCTCATTGACGATGTAGATCATGTCGCCGCCCAGCTCAGCCTCGACCGCGACCCCGAACAATTCGACCAGGCGGGGCGCGGCATTGCCGAACAATGTGCCGGCGACGCTGCGCTCACCCTCGGCAGTGGTGACCGAGACCCGGACGAGGGTGTGATAATCCCCCTCGCGCTCGTGGCGGATTTCGCGCACGTCGATGCCGCGCTCCTTCGCCAGGAAGGGCGCATTGACCATGTTCACCGTGTCGGAATGGACGCGCATCAGCCCGGCCAGAACCGCGGCGGAAATCGGCTTCTGGTTCAGCTCCGCGGCCGCGCCCTCGGTCTCGATCGCGATATGGGTGAGGCCGCCACGGGCAAGCTGGCCGACGAGCGAGCCGAGATGCTCGGCGAGCTGCATATAGGGCTTCAGCCGCGGCGCCTCCTCGGCCGACAGGCTCGGCATGTTGAGCGCGTTGGTGACGCCGCCGCGGATCAGGAAATCGCTCATCTGTTCGGCCACCTGCAGCGCGACATTGACCTGCGCCTCGGTGGTGGAAGCGCCCAGATGCGGCGTGGCGACGAGGCCCGGAGTGCCGAACAGCGGATTGTCGGTGGCCGGCTCCTCGCCGAACACATCCAGCGCCGCGCCGGCAATGTGGCCGGTCTCGAGACCCGCCTTCAGCGCGCCCTCGTCGATCAGGCCGCCGCGCGCGCAATTGATGATGCGCACGCCCTTCTTGGTCCTGGCCAGATTGTCGGCGCTCAGCACGTTGCGCGTCTGGTCGGTGAGCGGAGTGTGAAGGGTGATGAAGTCGGCGCGGGCGAGCAATTGCTCCAGCTCGACCTTCTCGACGCCCAGATCGACGGCGCGCTCTTCGGTCAGGAAGGGATCGTAGGCGATCACCCGCATCTTCAGGCCGCGCGCGCGGTCGGCGACGATCGAGCCGATGTTGCCGCAGCCGATCAGGCCCAGGGTCTTGGCGGTCAGCTCGACCCCCATGAAGCGGTTTTTCTCCCATTTGCCGGCCTGGGTGGAGGCGTCGGCCTCCGGCAGCTGACGGGCGAGCGCGAACATCATCGCCACCGCATGCTCGGCGGTGGTGATGCTGTTCCCGAACGGCGTGTTCATGACGACGATTCCGCGCGCGGTGGCGGCGGCAACATCCACATTGTCGACGCCGATCCCGGCGCGGCCGATCACCTTCAGCTTCGGCGCGGCGTCGAGCAGATCGGCGGTGACCTTGGTGCTCGAGCGGATGGCGAGGCCGTCATAATCGCCG
>JBBSLM010000273.1:0-3803 GCA_038255245.1 Sphingomonadales bacterium | reverse complement strand
CATGCCCGCATTCACGAACATGAGCGTCGGGTCGTTTTGCGGCACGAGCGGCGCCGAGGGCACCTGCTGATGCCCCTCCTGGCCAAAATGATCGAGGAAAGCCCGGCGGATGTCGTTCATCGAAGTCATTTGGTTGACTTAGGCGCGCCGCGCCGCCGGCTCAAGCAACGGCTCGAATTCAAACGGTCAGCGGGGCCGGAACGAGAAACGTTGCGAGAGATCAGCCGCGCGCATGAGGTCGGGCCGATCCAGTTCGCCACATGCACGTTTGACGGCTCGGCAAGCCGACGAAAACCCCTGTAGGCAACCCGCCTCCGCGAGCACGGCGCGCAGGTCGACCCATTCGCTCTTACCGACCGAAAGCGGTGGAATTTCCTCGCTTTCCGTCAGCAACATTGGATTGCTCGCCAACTTGGCCCAGCTCGTTTCCGACAGAGCGGCGAGTTCGGCCCATAGCCTGGGAACCGACGTCGCCGGAAGGCCGACATCAAATGCAAGCGCGAGTTGCACAGCCGCGAAGGATGGCACGCCGCCCGAACCTTGAGCCAAAAACGCCGCCTCTTGCTCAGCCGGAATTGCAGCGCGGATCAGGCGGTAAATGTTGATGAATCGCTTAACGGACCGCGGAGATTTTGCCGCGATCGGCTCAAGCGCCTCCAACAGGTCACGCTCTGCGCCAGTCAGACGGACTCGCTGCAGCCGCGGCCGCTCCTGCCGCTTGGGCATCGACGGCTCCGTCGGCCTGATCGCATCGCCACCAGAGGTCTCAGGCTCGTTTGCCGGCGCCTCGGCGGGCGAGGAGCCGCCACTGGTCGATGCCATCTCACGAGGGCCGAGAAGATGATCCAAATATGCCGCGTAGGCCGACACGCCTGCGCCAGGCGCGGCAGCGCGGCGGAGCGGCCGCACCCAAAAGGGGATCTGGAAGATCTTCTCAAGATAGTCGGATGTCGACGGTTTGTCTTCTGACTGTCCGGACACGTCCGCCTTGAATTGCGGAAGGCTGCTTTCAAGCGACAGCCGCAGCCACCGCGCGTCGATCGCTACCACGACGACGAAGCACTCGAAAGCCAGGAGGAGGTGCACTGCCTCCAGCACTTTCACCACCTGCTCGGCGCTGCAACGATCCAGGTCGTCAATATAGAGAATGATGCGCTCCAGCCGCGGCGCGTTCTCGGCATCGTCCGCGGCGACTTCTGCTGCGGGGCTCTTGCTGGTGACCAAGTCGTTCAGCGTTTGAAAGCACCGGCGCACTGTCGCCAGCATGCCGACCTGCGCCTGGATCGACTGGATGTCGGTGGAATCGTGCAGCAAATATTGAAGCAGCCGGGCTGGGTTTCCCTTTGTCCGGGAGAGAGTCGCGACGGCTTGGGATCGCGCTTCGGCATCGGCCCTTGTCTTCTCAAGCTGGGCGCGCTTCTCGTCCAATTTCTGCGTGTCGTTGCTAATCTTTTCCTGGAGCTTCTGCCGCTCTGCGATCAGGCTATGCTCGTATTTTGCAGCGGCAACCCAAGCCCCCCAAAGCGGGCGCCCGATCGAAGCGGCCAGCAATGCCAAGGGCAGCAGGAATGCGGCCACCCAAGCCCACCAACTCGCAAGCTCAGGGAATAGCGAAAGCAGCACGACCGCGAGAACGAATATCGCCAGCAGGCCCGCCGCGAGGATTGCCAGCGGGCGCGAATAAGAATGCGTCAGCAACCACCAAAGGCGCCCCCGCCGCGTCGACTTCGCCTGGAACAAGTCTTGGTCATCTGCTTCCCCGGACGTCGGCCTCGAAAACGGAACGACCGGCGAATTTTCGCCGAAGATGAGTTCGCCTGCCACCGTGGCGGGGGCGGTCTTAACCGCCACCTCGGCCTTGGCGATGTCCTTCTCAAGTTTCGCGATTTCCTGCTTGATCGGCTCGGCAGCCGTACTGTCCACTTGCTGCTGCTCGACATCGGCGAGCTTTTTCGCGACGTCCGCCACGAGCTGCTGACCGCTGCGACGAGACGCAGTCACCCCCGGCGCCTTTAGCTGCTCGAAAATCTCCGCCGTCAAGGAAGCCCACAGGTTTTGGCTATCGGCAAAGCTCCAAGCGTTGAAATCGAGCTGCGCGACACCGCGAACGCGACGAAGCTGCGGATCGGACTCCGAGTCTGGATCGACTGGCTGGCCTTTGGTTTGCCGCGCAATCTCTCGCTTCAGCCGCGCAATCAGGGTGGATTTGCCCGACCCCCAGCTCCCGAACAGCCCGATCGCGAGCGGCGGCCGCGCGGCATCGAGCAGGATCAGGTCTGCCAGCGCCGTCACGTCGGCGCTGATGCCGAGAGGGTCGGCGGAGGGTGGTGAAGAATCGGTTGGCTCTTCTTCAGCCTCCAGATCGGGCGTGAAACCGCTCTGCGCGCGCGCCGGAGGGATTATCAGCAAAGGCTGCGCCGCCACATCGGCAAGCAATTCTCGCCACGCCTGCGGATCATCCAGATAATCGGCGACTTCGCTCATATTGATCCGGTTGGACAGGGCCGACACCAGGAAAGGCAGTCCGCGGGCGAGAAGCCCGAGGTCCTCCAGCGCCTCCTGGCCCTCGCGCGTGATAAGCGCCGCGAAGCAAACGTGCCGAAGGCCGATCGATTCGTGGTGCGTGTTAGTCCGCGCGCGTAATTCCGACGCGCGCATGAGCAGCAGCACGGCGTCCCATCTCAGAACGCCGTCGGTCAGCGTTGCCCTCGCGGGCGGCGCAGCCTTGCGCCATTTCTGGAGGGCTTCCTTGGGCATGAGTTGTCCCGGCCAGGGAACAAGCTCCGCTACGGTTCCGGCCAGCTTGCCCGTCCAGGCCCCGCGGTCCACCGAGTCTATCGTGAGCACGGCGGCAATCAGGTCGTTTGCCTGGATGAAAATCGTGGACGTCGCACCCTCGGCGCTACGCTGACGCTCGATGGCGCGATAATATGCGCCGATGCACGCCTTCTGAACGTTTGCGGAAAGGTAGGGCCGTCCGGCCGTCCAGTGCCAACGGATGAGAGGTCGCAGGAACGTGGATCTGCCGACGACCGACCGAAGCGGATCGACCGGCGAGCTCGGAGCCGTTTCTTTAGTCGATGCCGGCGCCATTGGTTGTCCCCCGTGTCGGATGCCGAATTTGCCACACCCGGTCGCCAAAGGGCAGCCCAATCCAATCCGGATTGGCAGGGAATGCTGATGGTGCTTTGGGCTTGCGACTCGCGGCGAACAGGCGCAGCCTGATCGTTCGGCAACTGACGCGCATCCGCGTCTTTCTCGCGGACCGCTGCGCGCGGACGAGGGAGACGATCATGCCCGAAAGACCGGACATTACAGGCGGCGCCAGAGGCGGCGGAACGCGCGCGATTGCGCTCGTGGGCCCCGGCGGGGCTGGCAAGACCAGCCTGGCCGAGGCCCTTCTCTTTGCGGCCGGGGCGATCGACCGGCAGGGCGGGGTCGATGCGAAAAACAGCGTTGGCGATGCGACCCCGGAGGCACGGGCGCGCGGCGGCTCGACCGAACTCAACCTGATGCGCTTTTCCTATGGCGGCGACGATTATGCGGTCGCCGACTGCCCGGGGCTGGCCGGGTTCCAGTCGGACGGCCTGCGGGCCGTGGCGGCGTGCGACCTGGCGATCGTGGTGGTCGATCCGGAGCAGGAGCGGGTGCAGCTGGCCGAACCGGCGCTGCGGCGGCTGGAGGCGATGGGGGTGCCGCATCTGATCTTCGTCAACAAGATCGACCAGGCGCGCGGCTCCATTCAGGGGGTGCTCGAAGCGCTGCAGCCGATGAGCGCCAACCCCCTGATCGCGCGGCAGATT
>JBBSLM010000272.1:0-3819 GCA_038255245.1 Sphingomonadales bacterium | reverse complement strand
GGATCGAGAAGCCCGAAACCATCAGGCACGAACTGGCCGGCTTGTCGCCCTCGCGGACGATATGTTCGTGCGGCCGCAGCGTGATCAGCCGATAGGGCAAAGCGCGCAGTGCAGCCTGATCCTCGGGCCCGAGCGGGCGCCTCTGCTGGAGCTTGCGCACCATCGCATCGAGGACAAAAGGGCCGGACATTGCGAGTCTCCCACTGGCGGGAGCGCTGGGTCTCTCGGCCACCAATATGCCGTCCTTAGAGGTCTAGCGATGGCGCACCTTAAACCAGGTAAGTTCGGATGCCTAATCTCGCTCAGTGAGAAATGCCCTCAAGCATAACGCAGCTTAACGACGACCAAGCCCGAAACCGGAATATTGACGAGGCTTGGTCGGCCCTGGCAGTGAGTCGCCCGAGTAAGTGCTTGAAACCCCGGTGAAAAAGGGTAGCAACCGATGGCCCATTACCGCCTGTACCATCTCAACCGGTTCAGCGGTCATATCGACCGCACCGAGATGATCGAAGCCGAGGATGACTTTCGGGCCTTCGACATCGTGAAGGCGCGGGACCGCGATGTCACCGTCGAACTGTGGCAGGAAAACCGGAAGGTCATGCGGCTGGAAGGGCCAACGCATTTCGCCGCTCCCGCCGCACTGCCCATGTTCGGGACCGCTGTTTGGGGCTAGGCACCTTTGCATCGTTGCGGGCAATGGGTGTTCGCAAGTCTCATTTCCATATTTCTGAAAATGTGATTGACGCCTGTCGTTCAGGCCCTTAATTTCGAGTCGAATCGAATTGAGGGTGAAGATGCAGACGGACGCCGCCGTGAAATCGCTGAGTGCGCTGGCGCAGGAGCATCGGCTTGCCCTGTTCCGCCTGCTTGTGCAGGCGGGCGAGGCGGGGATGCCGGCCGGGGCGATCGCCGAGGCGCTGGGCGTGCCGAATTCCTCCTTGTCCTTTCACCTTGGTCACCTTCACCGGGCCGGGCTGGTGCTGCAGGAGCGCCAGCATCGCTCGCTCATCTACCGGGCCAATTATCCGGCGATGAATGCGCTCGTCGCATATCTGCTGGAAAATTGCTGCGCCGGCGCGCCGTGCGCCGAGAACGCGTCTTGCGCGACCCCCGAACAGGAAAGGAAATCGGCATGAAGAGATTGCATGTGCATGTGGGGGTGGGCGACCTCGACCAGTCGATCCACTTCTACTCCACCTTGTTCGCGGCCGAGCCGGCGGTGGTGAAGGCGGATTATGCGAAGTGGATGCTGGACGATCCGCGCGTCAATTTCGCCATCTCGTCCGGCGAGCGTGCGGCGAAAGGCATCGAGCATCTCGGCATCCAGGTCGAGAGCGGCGAGGAGCTGGCCGAAGTCTATGGCCGTCTGAAGGATGCCGACCGGCCGCTACTGGAGGAAGGCGCGACCACCTGCTGCTACGCCAAGTCCGAAAAGAGCTGGATCGCCGATCCGGACGGGGTGGTGTGGGAAGCCTTCCTGACCAACGGCGAAGCGACCGTTTATGGCGACAGCCCCGCGCTGACCGCGCTGTCCGGCAATGCCGCCGAGGGAGCCTGCTGCGCCCCGGCGATGACGGCCGCCGCCCCGGCCGAAGCGGTGAAATGCTGCGGATGAGCGTCACCATCTATCACAATCCGGCCTGCGGCACGTCGCGCAACACGCTGGCGCTGATCCGCGCGACCGGCGTGGAGCCGCAGGTGGTGCATTATCTGGAGACGCCGCCCAGCCGTGCCGAGCTGGTGTCGCTGATCGCGCGCATGGGCATCCCGCCGCGCGCCTTGCTGCGCCAGAAGGGCACGCCATTCGCCGAACTGGGACTGGACGATCCGGCGCTCGGCGACGCGCAGCTGATCGACGCGATGCTGGCGCACCCGATCCTGATCAACCGGCCGATCGTCATCGGGCCGGGGGGCGTGAAATTGTGCCGGCCATCGGAAGCGGTGCTGTCCATCCTCGACCGGCCGCTCAAGTCGGACTTCGTCAAGGAAGACGGGGAATTGGTGCCCGCCAATGGCTGAGGCGGACGTGGCGGCGAGGCCGGCGATGACCGTTTTCGAACGCTATTTGTCGCTGTGGGTGGCATTGTGCATCGCCGTGGGCATCGGCCTGGGCGCGGCCGTGCCGGGCCTGTTCGCGACGATCGCGGCGGCGGAGGTGGCGCGGGTCAATCTGCCGGTGGCCGTGCTGGTCTGGCTGATGATCATTCCCATGCTGCTGAAAATCGATTTCGGCGCGCTGGGGCAGGTGCGCCAGCATATGCGGGGCGTGGGCGTCACCTTGTTCATCAACTGGGCGGTGAAGCCCTTTTCGATGGCCTTGCTCGGCGCTGTGTTCATCGGCTGGCTGTTCCGGCCCTTGCTCCCGGCCGACCAGATCGATTCCTATATCGCCGGGCTGATCCTGCTCGCGGCGGCGCCCTGCACGGCGATGGTGTTCGTCTGGTCGAACCTTTGCGAGGGCGAGCCGCATTTCACCTTGAGCCAGGTCGCGCTGAACGACGTCATCATGATCTTCGCCTTCGCGCCCCTGGTCGGGCTGCTGCTTGGCGTCGCTTCGATCAGTGTGCCGTGGGGCACCTTGCTGCTGTCGGTCCTGCTCTACATCATCGTGCCGGTGATCGCCGCGCAGCTGATCCGGCGGGCAATGCTCGCCGCGGGCGGCCAAGCGGCGCTGGACGCATTGCTTCGTCGCCTCGGGCCAGTGTCGTTGATCGCCTTGCTCACGACGCTCGTTTTGCTGTTCGGCTTCCAGGGCGAAGCGATCCTCGCGCAGCCGCTGGTGATCGCGCTCCTAGCGGTGCCGATCCTGATCCAGGTCTATTTCAACGCGGGGCTGGCTTACTGGTTGAGCCGGCGGCTGGGCGTTGCCTGGTGCGTGGCGGCACCGTCGGCCCTGATCGGGGCGAGCAATTTCTTCGAACTGGCGGTGGCCGGCGCGATCAGCCTGTTCGGACTGCAATCGGGCGCGGCGCTGGCGACCGTGGTCGGTGTGCTGGTGGAAGTGCCGGTGATGCTGTCGGTGGTGGCGCTCGTGAAGCGGTCCCGGGGATGGTATGAGCGGCGGGAGGCGGTGGCGGCTTGAGGCGAGCCGAGGCGGCGGGCCAACCGAGGCGGAAATTCGGCGGCACGCCGGCCCGCCCGTCCGCTCAACGCCTTCCGTCCGGCCGCATGTTGGCCAGGCTTCGTTGCACGCGCGCAACGAAAAGGTCGCGAGCGGACGCAATCGTTCCCGAAAGCGACCTATCTCAGCAGCTTGCTGCTTGCGTTTCCGGCCTCACGGTGCGATTGATCTGGGTCAATCGCGACTCTGTCCTGAGACAGGGCGATTTCGAATTGGGGGCTCCCGTGATCCGCTCGGAACTCGTGCAAAAGCTGTGTGACGATTTCCCTGATCTGACGCAGAAGGAAATCGAGCGCGTCGTCGCCTCCTTCTACGATTCGATCATCGACCAGCTCCAACAAGGCGGCCGCGTCGAGTTGCGCGGCTTTGGCGCCTTCTCGACCCGGGGCCGGGATGCGCGCCGTGGCCGCAATCCGCGCACCGGCGAGCCGGTCGACGTGAATGCCAAGCGCGTGCCCTATTTCAAGCCGGGCAAGGAAATGCGCGAGCGGCTGAACATCGAGACCGTCACCGCCGATTGATCGCGAGGCGACGCCTTCACCCTTGCCCGCTGCTCTTGTCGCGGGCACGTTGCGGTGTGTGCGGACGTGGCGGAATGGTAGACGCTGGAGACTTAAAATCTTCTGCCCGACAGGGCGTGCGGGTTCGAGTCCCGCCGTCCGCACCAAGTCAAACCGAAACGGATGCGATAGTGCGCT
>JBBSLM010000271.1:0-3824 GCA_038255245.1 Sphingomonadales bacterium | reverse complement strand
TGAACGAGAAGCTGCCGGGCGGCGTGATGAAATTGACCAGCATCGCGATCGGCCGCGCGTCGAGTTCGAGCGCGACGATCTGCAGCCGCCCTTCGGCCTCGGCACCCGCCAGTGCGTCCCGGAAAAAGGCTTCGGTCGCCGCCGTCGCGTTGAGCGCGGACCCTTCCCTGCCCTTCCAGCCCGATCCTTCGAGCTGCAGGAAGGCGTCGCACCATCGCGCCAGATCGTCGCCCGGCGCGAAGGCGCGAGACGTGAGCTGGCCTTCCTCGGCCAGGCGATTCTTCAGCCGTGCCAATTCCTTGCGCTTCTTCTTTCGCACCGCCTGTTCATAATATTCGTCCGGCGACAGCGCGCTCTGCAGCAGCGCCCGCGTCTCGCGATAGGCGATGTGAGTCGGCCGCCACAGCTCCCTCGCCACCGCGGTCAGCGCCGCGTGCAGCGGGCCGTTTTCGGTCAGGTCGCGAAGATGCAGGAAACCCGGCGCCCAGCCTTCCCCGTCGAGCCCGGTCAGCAAGGTACGCCAGAAGTCGCGTTCACGCCCGGCGGCCACCAGCGGCGCGCCGAAAAAATGATGATGGTGCCGCCAATTCTGCACGAACCGGACCGGCACCCGGCCATAGCCCTGCTCGACCACCAACGGCAGCACGCCGATCAGCGCATCGCCGTCGCGGACCTCCGCCAGCCGGATCGGCGCTTCGGCCAGATGGCTCAGCGACGCGGCTACAAACCACGGCTCGGCAAAGGCATTGGGTTCGCTCGCATGGCCCGCCAGCGCGGACCATTCCGTCCGCAACGCATCGATCCGCTCCGCGGCCAGCGGGAAAGATACGCGCAGACCTGCCGCCTCCGCACGCGACGCTTCGCCCGCAGACTCAAAAGGAATCGCCGCTGTGGCAGCCTGCATGCGCCCGATACTCTCTCTACCCCGAGAGGCGCCTTACGCCCCGATCGGTAAAGGAAGTGTGGGTGCCAAATCCTCCCCTGCATTTGCAGGGGAGGGGGACCGCTCGCGTAGCGAGTGGTGGAGGGGCCGAGCGAAGCGAGGTTCTTATCCTTCCGCTCACGCAAGGGCGCGAGCGGCCCCTCCACCATGCTGCGCATGGTCCCCCTCCCCTCGAAATCGAGGGGAGGATTTATGTCGTCAGGCGACCTGCAGCTGGTAGCTGCGATATTCCTCGCGCAAGGCGGTCTTCAGCAGCTTGCCGGTCGCGGTGTGCGGCAGGCTTTCGACGAACAAAATCTCGTCCGGCAACCACCAGCGCGCGACATGGCCCGCAAGATGCGCCTGGATCGCCTCCGCCGTCACCGCATCCTCCGCCGTGCGCACGACCAGCAGCAGCGGCCGCTCGTCCCATTTTGGATGCGGCACGCCCACCGCGGCCGCTTCGGCGACGCCCGGACAAAGCATCGCGGCATTCTCCAGGTCGATCGAACTGATCCACTCGCCGCCCGATTTGATCACATCCTTCGCCCGGTCGGTGATCTGCATCACGCCATCCGGATGGATCACCGCAACGTCGCCCGTGTCGAACCAGCCCTCAGCATCGACCGCCGGCGCATCCTCCTTGAAGTAACGCTGCACGATCCAAGGCCCGCGCACCTGCAGCCGGCCGGAACTCACGCCGTCGCGCGGCTGCGGCGCATCCTCGTCATTGACGATCCGCATCTCCACCCCGAACGGCGCCCGCCCCTGCTTGGCGATGATGTCGATCTTCTCATTGAATTCCAGCACGTCCCAATTGTGCGGTCGTGCCCCGGTCGTGCCGATCGGCGACATCTCCGTCATGCCCCAGGCGTGGCCGACTTCGATGCCGCGGCTCTGGAAGAACTCGATCATGTTGCGCGGCGCGGCCGATCCGCCGATCGTCACCAGCTGCAGTTTGCCGAGATCTCGCCCGCTCGAGGCGACATAGTTCATGAGGCCAAGCCAGACGGTCGGCACCGCCGCCGTATGGGTAACGCCCTCGTCGTGCAGCATGTCGCAGACGGTGGACGGGGTATAATCGGCGGTGAAGACCAGCTTCGGCCCGGCGATCGGCGCGGCAAACGGGAGCCCCCAGGCGGCCGCGTGAAACATCGGCACGATCGGCAGCACGACCGCGCGCGCCGACAGATCGAAAATGTCCGGACAGACTTCCGCCATGGCGTGGATCACGGTCGAGCGATGCTCGTACAGCACGCCCTTCGGGTTGCCGGTCGTGCCGGAGGTGTAGCAGAGCATCGCCGGCTCGCGTTCATCGCCCTCGACCCAGGCATAGTCGCCGCTCTCCGCCCCAATCAGCGCCTCGAAGCCCCCGTCCGGGCCATCGAAGGCGACATAATGCTCGATCGTCTCCAGCTTCGGCTTCAGGGCGTCTACCAAAGGCTTGAAGGCCGCATCGTAGAACAGCACGCGGTCCTCGGCGTGGTTCAGGATGTAGATCAGCTGCTCGGCGAACAGCCGTGGGTTCACGGTATGGATGATTCCGCCCATGCCGATCGTGCCGTACCAGGCGACCATGTGGCGGCTGTGGTTCATCGCCAGCGTCGCGACCCGGTCGCCAGGCTTCAGCCCGAGCCTTTCCAGCGCCTGTGCGAGCTTGCGCGCATCGCGAGCAATGCCGGCATAATCGGTGCGCGTGGTCGTGCCGTCGGCCCAGCGGGACACGATTTCGCGCGTCGCATGCTCGCGCTCCGCATGGTCCAGAAGCCGCATGATCCGCAGCGGCCAATCCTGCATCGCACCCAGCATCGTCACTCTCCCGCTTTGTCTTGCTGACGGGAGTGCGAGCACTCCCTTCTGTCTTATTGACGGGAGTGTAAGCGAAACGGGCGGCGCCTGTGAAGGCACCGCCCGCAATTCATCGCACGTTGATTTGGCTAGCGCGCGAAGCAGGTCACGCCGGTGAACAAGCTGGTCACCTGTGCGTCTGCCCCGGGGCCGCTGAGCAGGACACCGATGCCGTTCACACTGACTTCGGTTCCCAGCGTGCTGTTCGCATCGACCTCGGCCGCAAGCTCGTCGGCAAGTGCGCTGCGACGCATGCCGAACGCCAGGCCGTGATAGCTTTGCAGCGCCGGACTCGGACCGTCGAGAACCCAGCCCACGAAGCGGCCGCCCTGGAAATGCAGGCCGAGCGAGCCGTAGTTCACGAAATCGACGGCGCCGGTGGGGCAATCGGCGTTCCGCCCCGTCTCGGATGGCTGGCCGAGGATTGCGCTTACCTGCTGCACGACCTGAGCCTGGGGCTGGCCGAAGGTGATCATGTTGGGATGATGCAGGCCGCGCGAACCCCAGCTGAAACCTTCGCCGATCAGTTCCATTTCCTGGTCTCCGGTCGGAGCCTGCGCCTGAACATTGTTCGCGGGCGCGGCAGCCGGGGTCACGGCGGCGTTCGCGGCCGGCGCGGCGACGGGCGCATTGGTGGCCGCCTGCGAGGCGTTGCCGCCGCGCGCGCAAGCCACCGTCAGCATGCAGCTCAGCGCAACCGACACGATCAATCTCGTTTTCATCTGGATCCCCCTTGTTTCGTCGCCGCGACCTTAAGCGGGCGGCCGACCCTGGGCAATCTGCTCATTTCCCGCTGAACGGCGCCCGAAGCATTTGTTCAGCCGAGGGAAATTCGTTTCGGGTGAGCGGTACTCGCAACCATATCCGGACCGTAACGTTTGCCAATAGGTCACCAACAAGGGGAGTTCAAACCATGCTCGGCACCATTCTGATCGTCGTCCTGATCCTGCTTTTGATCGGCGCGCTGCCGACATGGGGACATAGCCGCAGCTGGGGCGCCGCCCCGTCCGGCATTCTCGGCACGATCCTGATCGTGATCGTCATCCTCGTCCTG
>JBBSLM010000270.1:0-3854 GCA_038255245.1 Sphingomonadales bacterium | reverse complement strand
GTGCATGGCGACGTCGGCGAGTGTCTCGTCCTTCATGATCCGCCCGCGCGGCAAATTCTTCGATCGCGCCTCGATCTCCCGCCACGCCGCCAGATGCTTGAGCCGCCCGAGCACTTCCGCCTTGCGACTGGCGATCTTCACTCGCTTCCAGCTTTCGCCGGGATCGTTCAGATAATTGGCCGGATCGGCGATCCGCTCCATCTCCTGATCCAGCCAGTCGCCGCGGCCGGTCTTGCGCAGCCGTTCAAGCATCTTTGGGAACAGGGTGGCGAGATAGGTGACGTCGCCGATCGCATAATCGATCTGGCGCTTGTCCAGCGGCCGCCGCCCCCAGTCGGTAAAGCGCGCGCCCTTGTCGAGATGCTTGCCCAGCAAAGACTCGACCAGATTCTGATAACCGACCTGCTCGCCCAGCCCGAGCGCCATCGCCGCGATCTGCGTGTCGAACAGGGGATGCGGCGTCGCCCCGGTGAGGTTGTAGACGATCTCGATATCCTGCCCGCCGGCATGGAAGACCTTCAGCACCTCCTGATTGTTGACGAGCAGCTCCAGCAAAGGCGCGAGGTCGAGATCCTCCGCCTTCGGGTCGATCGCCGCCGCCTCGTGCACGGACGCGACCTGCACCAGGCACAGGTCCGGCCAATAGCTATTCTCGCGCATGAACTCGGTGTCGACTGTGACGAACGGCTCGTTGGCAAGCCGCTTGCACAGATCGGTGAGCGCGTCGGTGGTGGTGATCAAAGGATGGATATGCATTTGACGGCGCTCATAGGCCGATGCCGCGCGGGTGAAAACACCCGCGCCGGATGACCTGTGGGCAAAATCATTCCTCTCCGCTAGGGGGCTGCGGCTCATCCAACAAAATCATTGTCGAAGGTTACAAGCATGCACGCCTACCGGACCCACACTTGCGGCCAGCTCCGCGCCGAGCATGTGGGGCAGGACGTCCGCCTTTCCGGCTGGATTCACCGCACGCGCGAGCATGCCAATGTGCTCTTCATCGACCTGCGCGATCATTATGGCATCACTCAGGTCATTGTCGAAACCGGCTCCGAGCTGTTTCCGATCGTCGACGCGCTCGGCCCGGAATCCGTCATCACCGTCGCCGGTAAGGTTTCCGCGCGCGCCGCCGAGACGCTGAACGACAAGCTGCCGACCGGCGCGATCGAAGTGTTCCCGACCGCAATCACCGTCCAGTCCTCCGCCAACCCGCTGCCGCTGCCGGTGTTCGGCGAGATCGACTATCCCGAGGAAGTCCGGCTCAAGAATCGCTATCTCGATCTGCGCCGTGAGCGGCTGCACAAGAACATCCTGCTGCGCTCCAACGTCATTGCCTCGCTGCGCCGGCGGATGATCGAGCAGGGGTTCACCGAATTCCAGACCCCGATCCTGACCGCGAGCAGCCCCGAAGGCGCGCGCGATTATCTCGTCCCCAGCCGTGTCCATCCGGGCAAATTCTACGCGCTCCCGCAGGCGCCGCAGATGTTCAAGCAGCTGCTGATGGTCGCGGGTTTCGACAAATATTTCCAGATCGCGCCTTGCTTTCGCGACGAGGACGCCCGCGCCGATCGTTCGCCGGGTGAATTCTACCAGCTCGATTTCGAGATGAGCTACGTGACGCAAGACGACGTCTTCGCCGCGATCGAGCCGGTGCTGCACGGCGTGTTCGAGGAATATGCCGATTGGGAAGGCAAGGGCCGCAGCGTTTCGCCACTGCCATTCAAGCGCATCCCCTATCGCGAATCGATCCTCAAATACGGCTCCGACAAGCCTGACCTGCGCAATCCCCTGCTGGTCACTGACGTCTCCGACTTCTTCAAGGGATCGGGCTTCGGCCGCTTCGCCTCGATCGTCGAAAGCGGCGATGTCGTCCGCGCTGTGCCGGCGCCGAACACGCATGAGAAGAGCCGCAAATTCTTCGACGACATGAATTCTTGGGCGCAGTCCGAAGGCTTCCCGGGCCTCGGCTATGCCACCCAGAAGGACGGCGTGTTCGGCGGGCCGATTGCCAACAATCACGGTCAGGACGGGATGAAGGCGATCGCCGCGGCGATGGGCCTCGGCCCCAATGACGGCATTTTCTTCGCCGCCGGCAAGGAGGCCCAGGCCGCCAGGCTCGCCGGCCTGGCCCGCACCCGCGCCGCAGAACAGCTCGAGCTGATCGACAAGAGCCGCTTCGAATTCTGCTGGATCGTCGATTTTCCGATGTTCGAATATGACGAGGAAGCCAAGAAGGTCGACTTCAGCCACAACCCGTTCTCGATGCCGCAGGGCGAATTGGAGGCGCTGGAGAGCAAGGACCCGCTCGAAATCCTCGCCTGGCAATATGACATCGTCTGCAACGGCGTGGAGCTGTCGTCGGGCGCGATCCGGAACCACCGGCCTGACATCATGTACAAGGCGTTCGAAATTGCCGGCTACTCGCAGGCAGATGTCGACACCAATTTCGCCGGCATGATCAACGCCTTCAAATTCGGCGCGCCGCCCCACGGCGGCTCGGCCCCAGGCGTGGACCGCATCGTCATGCTGCTCGCCGACGAGCCGAACATCCGCGAAGTCATCCTCTTCCCGATGAACCAGAAGGCCGAGGATCTGATGATGAACGCGCCAAGCGAAGTCAGCGCGAAGCAGTTGAAGGAATTGCACATCCGGCTGGCCGTCCCGCAGGCGCAGGCAGCAAAGGACCCGGCCAAGACAGTGGCGCCGGAATAACGGAGCGGAACGGGCGATGGCGATAAATCTCTCGGACTACGAAGCCGGCGCAAAATATCCCGGCGACTATGGCGAAGACCTCGCCGCTTTGCAGGAGCAGGTTTCGCGCCAGCTCGTCTCGATCGCCGTGCACAAGAAGCGCGCGATCATCGTGGTGGAGGGCTGGGATGCGGCGGGGAAGGGCGGGGCGATCCAGCGCCTGACCGCCGAATGCGATCCGCGCCACTATCACGTCTGGCCGATCGGCGCGCCGACGCAGGACGAAAAAGCGCATCACTATCTCTGGCGCTTCTGGACCCGCCTGCCGCGCGGCGGCGAAGTCGCGATCTTCGACCGCTCCTGGTACGGCCGCGTCCTGGTCGAGCGCGTGGAAGGCTTCGCCACCGAAGCCGAATGGCGCCGCGCCTATGACGAGATTAACGAGTTCGAGGCGCAGCAGACCGCCGACGGCACGTTGATCGTCAAGCTCTTCTTCCACGTCACGCAAAAGTCTCAGGACAAGCGCCTCTCCGACCGTCTGGGCGATCCCTGGAAAAGCTGGAAAGTCACGGCCGAGGATTTCCGCAACCGCGCCCGCCGCGACGATTATCTCGCCGCGCTGAAGGACATGTTCGGCGAGACCGACACGCGCTGGGCGCCGTGGACCGTGATCGATGCCAACGACAAGAAATCCGCCCGCATCGCCACGCTGCGCGCCGTCGCGGACGCGTTGATGGGCCACATCCCGGCCCATCCTCCGGAAATCCGCCCCGATATGGCACAATTGGCACAGGAATTCCTCAAGGCGCGTGACTGACGCTTGCCACCGGCGGGCGAGAGGGGCTTTCTGGCGCGAAGGATTTCAGGGAGTCCCCATCATGCGCCGCTTCGCACTGCCGCTCCTCGCTCTGCTCGCCGTTTCCGCCTGCAGCCACAATCCGTATGGTCACGGCTACGGGCCGGGCGACGGCTACGGCTATCAGGGTGGCGACTGGTCCAACCGCGGTGGCGAGGATCTGTCCCGCCCCGATCCCTGGCTGCAAGACACGCGCGAAGGCCAGATCATCCTCCGTCGCGCGCTCGGCGATGGCGGCTACAATCAGAGCGCGATCCGCCACCTCAACATCCAGTTTCGGCGTTTCGCCGACACCAATCGCGACCGT
>JBBSLM010000269.1:0-3855 GCA_038255245.1 Sphingomonadales bacterium | reverse complement strand
ATGCGAAAACCTGTTCTTATAAGTCCCCAAACGCTTATCGATACTTTCCACTATGGCGCTCCACAATACTATCGCTCAACCGAGCACGCCGATCGTTTCTATTGGCGCCAGCGGCGTATGGCGGTCGTCTAATTCCTTCCAATGGGCGGTGCAAGCGTCGGCTCTAGGTCATGGCCGGAGCCGGCTCCGCCTCGCGGCTCGGATCGCTGTTGCTTGCATTCGGCTTTCCGTCCAGCCAAAGCGGTTGCCGACCGGCCAAGGTCGGCAAAGGACACCTATATGCCGATGAAGGATGTCGTGCTCGGCCGCGACGTGCGGATTTTCCACCCCGATCTGGTCAATCTTTATGGCTGCTCGATCGGCGACGAGACCAAGGTCGGCACCTTCGTGGAAATCCAGAAGGGCGTCGCCGTCGGCGCGCGCTGCAAGATTTCGTCGCATTCCTTCCTGTGTGAAGGCGTGACGATCGAGGATGAAGTGTTCGTCGGCCACGGCGTGATGTTCATCAACGATATCGAGCCGCGCGCGACCGCGGCGGATGGCGGGCTCCAGACCGAGGCGGATTGGGTCGTTGTGCCGACCCGCATCTGTCGCGGCGCATCGCTCGGCAGCGGCGTGGTGGTGATGGGCGGCGTGACCGTCGGCGAAGGCGCCCTGGTCGGCGCCGGGGCCGTGGTGACGAAGGACGTCGCCCCGGGCGAAAAGGTCGCCGGGGTTCCGGCCCGGCTCTTGCGCAGCGAGGCCTGACCCGGCTAGGGGCGGCGCGTTCCCAACAGGCTGCATTCTTGCTGAGCGCGAGCCGAGCGGCCCGCGGCTTGCGGCTGAACCAAGAAGGAAGAGTGATGATCAACGTCGGTGTGGTCGGTTACGGCTATTGGGGCCCGAACCTGGTCCGCAACTTCGTCGCCTCGCCCGACGCCAATGTCGTGACTGTCTGCGACCGCGACGCGGGCCGCCTGCAAAAGGTCCAGGCACTCTATCCGGCAATCAATGTCACCACCTCGGCCGAGGAGATGATCGCCGATCCGAACATCGACGCGGTGATCGTCGCCACGCCGGTCGACGCGCATTTCCCGATCGCGATGGCCGCGCTGAAGGCCGGCAAGCACGTTTTCGTCGAAAAGCCGATCACCTCGACCGCCGATCAGGCGCGGCAACTGGTCGAGGAAGCGGCCAAGCGGAACTTGGTCCTCCACGTCGACCATACTTTCGTTTACACCGGCGCGGTGCGT
Source organism: Sphingomonadales bacterium (assembly GCA_038255245.1). Classification (GTDB taxonomy): domain Bacteria; phylum Pseudomonadota; class Alphaproteobacteria; order Sphingomonadales; family Sphingomonadaceae; genus Allosphingosinicella. Next base: position 2,623 of record JBBSLM010000269.1, on the reverse strand, counting down.
AAGATGCACGAGCTGATCCGCACCGATGCGTTCGGCCAGGTCCGCTATTACGACAGCACCCGGGTCAATCTCGGCCTGTTCCAGCATGACGTGAACGTGCTCTGGGACCTCGCCGTCCACGATTTGTCGATCATGGCCTATGTCCTCGGCCAGACGCCCGTGGCGGTCTCGGCGACTGGCCACACGCACATGCCGGGACAGCCCGAATATGCCGCTTTCCTGACGGTTTTTTTCGGCGGCGACACGATCGCCCACATCAACGTCAATTGGCTCTCGCCGGTAAAGGTGCGCCGCACCCTCGTCGGCGGCGACAAGCAGATGATCGTCTATGACGACAATGAGCCCAGCGAGAAGATCAGGCTCTACGACAAGGGCATCAACGTCACCGAGACGCCTGAAGATGTCCGCAAGCTGCTGATCAGCTACCGCACCGGCGACCTGTGGATCCCCAAGCTGCAGGAACTGGAAGCGCTCGCGGTCGAGGCCGCGCATTTCTGCGCCTGCATCCGCGGCGAGGAAACGTCGCTGACCGGCGGTGAGGCGGGCCTCGAACTCGTCCAGATCCTCGAGGCGGCGAACCGGTCGATGGCCAATCGCGGCGCCCCGGTCGAACTTTAACGCTCCCTCCCATTCAGCACGTCAGAACGAGTCCACTCATGTCCACCGTCAAATTCCTCGACCTTCAGGCGCAATATCAGTCGATCAAGCAGGAGGTGGACGAAGCCGTCCTCGGTGTCCTCGCGACCAGCGCCTATGTGCTCGGGCCGGCGGTCAAGGCGTTCGAGGGGGATTTCGCCAAGGCGCATGACGCCGCCGAAGCGGTCGCCTGCAACACCGGCACCAGCGCGATCCACCTCGCCTTGCTCGCCGCCGGTATCGGCGCGGGCGACGAAGTGATCACCGTGTCGATGACCTTCACCGCGACCGTCGCGGCGATCTCCTACACCGGCGCGACCCCGGTGTTCGTCGATGTCGATCCGGACTCCTTCACCATGGACCCGGCGCAGATCGAAGCGAAAATCACGCCGAAGACCAAGGCGATCATGCCGGTCCATCTTTACGGCCAGGCCGCGGACATGGACCCGATCATGGCAATCGCGAAGCGCCACGGCCTGATCGTGATCGAGGACGCCGCGCAGGCGCACCTCGCCACGTATAAGGGCAAGCCGGTCGGCGGCATCGGCGATTTCGGCTGCTTCAGTTTCTATCCGGGCAAGAATCTCGGCGCCTATGGCGAGGGCGGCGCGACCACGACCAACAATCCGGAATATGCGCACAAGATGCACCTGCTGCGCGACTGGGGCCAGGCGCGCAAATATCATCACGAATTCCTTGCTTATAATTACCGGATGGACGGCATCCAGGGCGCCGTCCTCGGCGTGAAGCTGAAATATCTCGACGGCTGGACGGAGAGCCGCCGGAGCCACGCGCGCCGCTATCAGGAACTGCTCGGCGCGGCCGGCGTGAAGCACGCGACCGAGGTCGCCGACCGCCGCCACGTCTATCACATTTTCAGCGTGTTCACGGACGACCGCGAAGCCCTGCAGAAAGTACTGGGCGAGCAGGACATCCAGACCGGCATTCACTATCCGATCCCGGTCCACCTGCAGAAGGCCTATGAGGGTCTGGGCTACAAAGCCGGCGATTTCCCGGTCACCGAGCAGGTCGCCAACCGCCAGCTGTCGCTGCCGATGTTCGCGGAGCTGACCGAAGAAGAGGTCGAGCGCGTCGCGGCGGCGGTGATCGCCGCTTACTGAGGCCGCTCAGCCCTTCATCGCGGCGACGATGCGCTCGGCTTCGTCGTTCGCGAGATAGGGGTGCATTGGCAGGCTGAAGACCCGGTTCACCAGGTCTTCGGATTTTGCGAAATCGCCCTCGGCATAGCCCAGATGCGCGAACGCCTGCTGGGTGTGGAGCGGGCGCGGATAATAGATCATCGTCGGGATGGCGGCAGCCGACAGCTTCGCCTGGATCGCCGCGCGCTCGCCGGCATCGCGCGCGATCAGCGTATATTGCGCCCAGGCGCTGGCGTAGCCGTCCGGGATGACCGGCGCGATCAGGTCGAGGCCCGAATCGGCCAAAGCCGCGCCGTAGGCATCGGCGACCCGCTGGCGCTGGGCCAGTTCGTCGTCGAAAATATCCAGCTTCACGTCGAGCACCGCGGCCTGCACCGCGTCGAGGCGGCCGGTGATGCCGAGCCGGACATTCTCATATTTGTCCGAACCCTGTCCGTGCACGCGGATCGAACGCAGCAGGGTGTCCAGTTCCGCATCGTCGGTGAAGATTGCGCCGCCGTCGCCATAACAGCCCAATGGCTTGGCCGGGAAAAAGGAGGTGCAGCCGATCTCGGCCAGCGCACCCGCGCGCGCATTGCCGGCGCCGCCGCCAAAGCTCTGCGCCGCATCCTCGATCACGAACAGGCCGTGCTCGCCGGCGACGGCGTTGATCGCCTGATAATCGGCCGGCAGCCCGAACAGATCGACGGCGATGATGCCCTTCGGCGTCAGGCCGGCCAGCCTGTCCCCGTCCCAGCGCGGCAGCGGATGGATGGACGGATCGCGCGTCGCAAGCGCCTCAATCGCGCGCGACAGAGCGGCGGGATCGATGTTGAAGGTCGCCGGAT
>JBBSLM010000268.1:0-3870 GCA_038255245.1 Sphingomonadales bacterium | reverse complement strand
GCCAATTTCCCAATGCCTGGGCCAGCGCGAGCACGCCCGGCCTGACCAGCGGCTCGCCTCCGGTCAGGCGGATACGCCGCACGCCGCGGCCGATCAGGATCGCGCCGAGTTCCGCAAGTTCGCCGATGCTCAGCAATTCCGCGCGCGGCAGGAAGCGCATCCGCTCCGGCATGCAATAGAGGCATCTAAGGTCGCAGCGATCGGTGACCGACAGCCGCACATAATCGATTCGTCGGCCGAAGCCGTCGATCAGTGCCGGAGTCTCGGACAAAGCGGTCGCCACGCGCGGAGCCTATGCCCAGCCCGACGCCCCGGCAATGGCCCCGGCCTCAACCAGCGCGCGGATGCGGTCGGCGGGAAAGCCAAGTTCGCCAAGTATCGTCACGGTCTTGTCAGCGGCTTGCGGCATCCGCACCGGCGCGGCCGGGGCGGAAGCGAAGCGCGGGCCTGGCGCCGGCTGAACGACGCCGCCTGCCTGCACGAACGCGCCCCGCGCCCGATGGTGCGGATGCTCCGGCGCCTCCGCCATCGACAGGACCGGCGAGACGCAGGCGTCGCTCCCTTCCAAGAGGGCGCACCAATCGTCCCGCGTGCGTTCCAGGAACAAAGTCGAGAACCGGGCCTTCAATTCCGGCCACGCCCCGGCATCCAACTGCCGCGCGACCTGCGGATCGTCGCCAAGCCCGAGCCGCTCGCGCAGGGCCGCGTAGAATTGCGGCTCGATCGCCCCGACCGCCACATATTTCCCGTCCGCACATTCGTAGCTGTCGTAAAAATGCGCGCCGGTATCGAGCAGGTTGGTGCCGCGCTCGTGGCGCCAAGCGCCCTGCGCGCGGAAGGTCCAGGTCATTGCCGCCAGCAAGGCCGCGCCGTCGGTCATCGCGCAATCGACCACTTGTCCCACGCCGGTCCGCTCCGCGTGCAGGATACCGGCCAGCATGCCGAACGCCAGCAGCATGCCGCCCCCGCCGAAATCGCCGACCGCATTGATCGGCGGCGTCGGCTTCTCGCCCGCGCGGCCATAGCCGTGGAGATTGCCGGACAGGGCGATGTAATTGATGTCGTGGCCCGGCGCGTCGCTAAGCGGCCCCTCCTGCCCCCAGCCGGTCATCCGGCCATAAACGAGCCGCGGATTGCGGCCGAGCAATTCATCCGGCCCCAATCCCATCCGCTCCATCACGCCCGGCCGGAAGCCCTCGATCAGGCCCGCCGCGCCGTCGCACAGCTCGCGCACCAGGGCGACGCCCGCGGCCTGTTTCAGGTCGATGGTCAGCGTCAGCCGGTTGCGATTCAGGATGTCCTTGGCGGGATCGCCCAAGCTCGTCACCATGCCGGGCCGCAACACCCGGATCACCTCCGCGCCATGATCGGCCAGCATCATCCCGCAAAAGGGCGCGGGCCCGATCCCGGCCATTTCCACGATCCGCAATCCGCTCAGTGTTCCAGTCACTCTTTCCGCCTGCTCCGCATCGGCCTATCATTTGGCTTATGCAGCGCCTCGCCCTGTTGGCAATCTTCGCCCTCGCCGCCTGCCGGACGCCGATGACCGCAGCCCCGCCCCCGCCGCCGCCCGAGACCAGCTATAGCTGGGCGACGTTCGATGCGGAGCGGGTAACGGCCGAAGCTGCGGCGGGGATCGCCGACCGCCGTACCGCCCGCGCGGTCACACCCGCCGATCCGGCGCGGGTGGCTTCGATCTCCAAACTGATCGTCGCGCTCGGCGTGATGCGACTGGTCGAGGAAGGGCGGATCGATCTGGACGCCGACGTGTCCGATTCCCTCGGCTGGCGGCTGCGCAACCCGGCCTTCCCCGACACCCCGATCACCCTGCGCATGCTGCTCTCCCACACCTCCAGCCTGCAGGACGCGGGCGAGGCCTATGTCATTCCCCTGGGCGGCAGCCTGCGCGAGGGGATCGAGGGCAATGCCGTGTTCGATCCCAACCATGCCCCCGGCACTTACTTCCGCTACGCCAACATCAATTTCCCGGTGATCGGGTCGGCGCTGGAGAAGGCGACCGGCGAACGCTTCGACCGGCTGATCCACCGCACCGCGATCGCGCCGCTTGGGCTGGACGCCTGCTTCAACTGGACGATGTGCAGCGACGCGAAGATCGCCCGCGCGGTGACGCTTTATCGCGCCAATGGCGACATCGCGCTCGACGATCTGCAGGGCGCGCGGCCGCTATGTCCGGTCTTCCGGCGAGGCGAGGATTGCGATCTCAACGCCTATCGGCTCGGCGACAATGGCGCGCTTTTCTCTCCGCAAGGCGGCCTGCGCGCGTCGGTGCGCGATCTGGCGGTGATCGGGCAGATGTTGCTCAACCGGGGGCGGCACGAGGGTCGGCTCTATCTGAGCGAAGCAAGCGTCGACGCTATGCTCCGCCCGACCTGGACCTTCGACGGGGCGAATGGCGACACCAGTGGCGGCATTTACTGCGCCTACGGCCTCGCCGCGCAGACTTTGCTGCACCGGGTTCCCGGCTGCAACGACGACCTATTCCCCGGCCGTCGCGTTGTCGGCCATGCGGGCGAGGCGTACAATCTGCGCTCCGGGCTGTGGATCGACCCGGCGCGCGGGGTCGGCATCGCCTATTTCGCCGCCAACAATCCGGCCGATCCGCCGCCGTCCCGCAGCGCCTATTCGGCGATCGAGGAATGGCTGGCGGCCAAGCTCAGCGACTGAGCCAGTCCGGCACCTGCTCCTCGGCCAGATAGGATTGCAGGTCCCGGCGCGGCCGGATCACGGCCCAGCGGTCGCCATCGACCAGCACCTCGGGCGCCAGCGGGCGGCTGTTGTAGGTGCCTGCCATCGTCGCGGCATAGGCCCCGGCGGTGCGAATGATCGCGAGATCGCCGGCACCGACCCGGCCCATTTCCCGCGCGAAGGCGAAGGTGTCGCCGGTTTCGCACACCGGGCCGACCACATCGGCGACCATCTGCTGCCCGTCCGGCGTCACCGGCTCGATCGCGTGCCAGGCATCATAGAGGCTCGGCCGCAGCAGATCGTTCATTCCCGCGTCGAGGATGACGAAGCGCGCGTCTCCGCTCTCCTTCACGCGAATGACTTCGGTCAGCAGCACCCCGGCCTCGCCGACGATCAGCCGCCCGGGCTCGAAGATCAGGCGCACGTCCCAGCCGCGCGTGGCGCGGGCGACCATCGCGCCATAATCCTCTATGCTGGGCGGCGGCGGCAGCGAAGGATCATAATGCAGGCCGAGCCCGCCGCCGAGATCGGCGGTGCTGATCCGGTGCCCCTCTGCCCGCAGCCGCGCGATCATCTCGCCGAGCCGGGCGAAGGCCGCTTCGAGCGGCGCGAGGCTGGTCAGCTGGCTGCCGATGTGAACGGCGAGGCCCTTCAGCTCCAGCCCCGGCAAGTCGCGGACGAAGGCACAGGCAGCGGGCGCGTCCGCAATCGGGATACCGAACTTGTTGTGCGCCGCGCCGGTCGAGATTTTCGCATGGCTGCCCGCCTCGACGTCCGGATTGATCCGCCACGCCACCGGCGCAGTGACGCCCATCGACACGGCCACTTGCGACAACATTTCCGCTTCGGGCAGCGATTCCAGATTGAACTGCGCCAAGCCGCCTTCCAGCGCCTGGCGCATCTCGGCCGCCGTCTTGCCGACCCCGGAAAACACGATCCGCTCCGGCGCGACCCCAGCGGCGCGGGCGCGGGCATATTCGCCGCCGGACACGACATCCGCGCCGAGCCCCTGGGCCATCAGCACGGTCAGCACGGCGATATTGGGATTGGCCTTCACCGCGAAGGCGATCAGCGGGTCGCCGAGGGGACCCAGCGCGCCGCCCAGCACCCGCGCCTGCGCCCGCATCGCCGCGAGCGAATAGACATAGAGTGGCGTGCCCACCG